>CAXTAX010000014.1:0-9445 GCA_964241995.1 uncultured bacterium
GGCTATGGCCTGCGTTATCAGTACGGCCTCTTCGAGCAAGAGCTATGGAACGGTCGGCAAATGGAACGCCCCGACTGTTGGCTCTTGCAGGAAAACCCGTGGGAGTTTCGACGGGATAACCGCTCGCAGATGGTGCGCTTTTCTGGCGCGCTTGCCCCCAAGGTGGGCTCATCCCGCGATCTGGATTTCGACCTCACTAACTTCGAGGAGGTGCGCGCGCTCGCATACGATATTCCGATCGTGGGCTTTACCGACCAAGAGGCCTTCAACGTCAATACCCTTAGGCTATGGTCAACCAAAGAGAGCCCCCGCAATTTCTTCCTGCAGAGATTCAATGCCGGTCACCTCGGCAGCGCCGCGGAGAATACAACCCTCACCGATGTCCTCTATCCCAACGATCAAAATGAGATGGGCCAGCGCATTCGGCTCAAGCAGGAGTTTTTGCTCGTCAGCGCATCGCTTCAGGACATCATCGACCGCTTCGCTCGCACCCATGGGGAGAAGTTCACCGAGTTTGCCGATAAAGTCTGCGTGCAGATCAACGATACCCACCCCTCTCTTGCCATCGCAGAACTCACCTGCCAATTACTCGATAGGGGACTGACTTGGAAGCAAGCAGTCGACAATACCCTGCACACTGTGAGCTACACCAACCACACGATCTTGCGCGAGGCGCTCGAGCAGTGGAACCAAACTCGAATGGCCGAGCTCTTGCCCCGGCAATACCGCGTCATCGAAAAGCTCAACCTCGAGCTGTGTGAACAGGTGCGCACGCGCTATCCCAATGATGAGGAAAAAGTGCGCCGCATGTCGATTCTCGAAGATTCGCAAGTGCGCATGGCCAATTTGGCGATCTTTGGCTCGCACCACATCAATGGAGTCGCCGCTCTGCACACGGAAATTTTAAAGTCCTCGGTGTTCAATGATTTCTACCAACTCTTCCCCGACCGCTTCGTCAACATCACCAACGGCGTAACGCACCGCAGGTGGATCCTCGGGTGCAATCCCGAACTGGCCGCCCTTTTTGACGATACGGTCGGCCCCGCTTGGCAAACGGACTTTGCGGTCATCGAAAAGTTGCGCCAATTCGCCGATGTCCCAGAAATTCAGCAGCGTTTTCTCCAGATCAAGCGCGCTGGAAAAGAACAGCTCATCGCGCACCTCCCCGAAATCGCCGCGCCTCGCGATGCACAGGGCAGGGCCCTGCCCATGGGCGATTTGCCCACAAGCAAAGCCCTTTTCGACGTGCAGATCAAGCGCTTTCACGAGTACAAGCGCCAGCTCCTCAATGCTTTACACCTCATCCTCCTCTACCAAAAGGGAGTTCAGCCGGGCCAATTGCCCCCCATCGAACGCGTCGTCATCTTTTCGGGAAAAGCGGCAGCGGGCTATGAGATGGCAAAAAACATCATCTCTTTGATCTGCGCCATCGCGCGCAAAGTCGCAAGCACGCCGAGCATCTGCGAGCGCTTGAAAATCTATTTTGTGGAAAACTACAACGTGAGCAGAGCCGACTTGGTGGTGCCCGCCGCCGATCTCTCCCAGCAAATCTCCACTGCCGGCATGGAAGCCTCGGGAACGGGGAACATGAAGCTCGCAATGAATGGAGCCTTGACGATCGGCACCGAAGATGGCGCGAACATCGAGATGCGCGAACGGGTAGGGGACGCATTTTGGCCTTTTCGTTTCGGCGCGACCGAAAGCGAATTGCAGCAGCTGCGACGATCAAATTACTCGCCTCGCCAAGTGGCTGGGGATCATCCCGTCATCGCTGCTGCTTTAGAAGCCCTGCGGGACCACACCTTCGCAAGAGATGATGAAGAACATCGGGCTTTCTGCATGATCTACGATGCTCTGGTGAACGGGCAAGGAGATCAACCAGCCGATCGCTATTTCGTCTTGCGCGATTTCCCCGAGTACATTCGCGCGCAGGAAAACGTCGAACGACTCTACCTCGATCCCGCAAATTGGGCCCGTCTCGCCCTCCACAACATCGCCGGAATGGGGTATTTCACTACGGACCGCTCCATTCAGAATTACGCTGAAAAGATCTGGCACCTCACCCCAATCGATCTCGACCAAGCTCTTTGGCAGCAATGCCGACGCGATCACGAAATCCCCGAAGTCTAAATCCCTATCCAAACATGGCCGAGCCCAGCACCTAGACGTGCACAAAAGAATCCACTAAAAGCTCTAATGCGTACGCTCATAGGGCTTTGCACACCTATTCCCCTTGCACCTGCATTTCCCTATTTAAGGGGCAGATCTGAGCTTCAAGGAAACCCGCGCCAATAGCACTTTTTTTAAGGCCGTTTAAGGTCGGTAATGGTGCGTACATGCATAAATCAACGTCAAAGCTTATTGATAGCGATGTCCAGTAGACTTCACAGTCAGAAGGGATAAAGCCAAAACATTGTTTACATTCATTCAAAGGCACAAGAAGAAAACACTGTATGAACAGCTAAGCAGCCTAAATTGATTGTATCTTCACAAAATTTCGTGAAAGTACACGCTTGTTTGCGATGCATGTTCTACTCAAGGTAGCGCGGTTCAGTGCGTTAAACTGCTCTCTTGGCAAAGCGCCAGTGATGTGTAGACGCTGAAGCTGGAAAAAAATCCCAGGCAACGACCAAAAACCTCACGCTCATCTGCTTTCTATGTAAACACCCCAAATTTCATGGCATTACATGCGCGATAGACACAAAATTGCAACTACAGCAAAATCGTTACTGAAATACACTCGAGTACTAATGAGTGAAAATCCACGTACTATTACAAACCAGAAACTTTTATGATGATAGAATCCTCACAATATAAATCGATGCGCTCACCACCTCTTTTTTGGGGGCATAGGAATGCGCTATCTGCGCCTAGATACCACAATAGGCCGCCATTTAAGGCATTGGCAATCTATGGTGAACACCCAAAACCATCCGTTCTAATATGTGCTTCTACTAACGAATCGAAGTCTAATTCCGAACCTGGTGAAGTTTCCGAAAACATTCAAAAGATCATTGAACAACTTATAGAAGAAAAGTCCAATAAATTGAAAGAGCAACAGAATACGCAAAACGGCATTTTATCTGTTCTCGGCACTGCGGTGAGCATTTCAGCGCTTTAACTATCCTTAACATTCCAAATTATGGGAACCTCTAACCGATCAAACGATGAATATAATGGAGTAAAGGATCTCGTCTATCGAGAGGCGACTAACATCAAGCTCGAATTGAAGGATGTGAAAGCAGATGTATCCGATATAAAAGCGAGGATGGAAGAACTCCTAAAGCATAAAATTATTTTAGGCAAAATAGATCAAGCGAGCTCACAATTTTAACTCGCGTTTTATCGACGTTGCGCATTCCTCGCTTACCGTCAACTTAATTGGAAGAGCTTGCGCCAATATTGAGCACATCAGGGCATCGTTATGAAAGACCTTGCTCGCGCACGCTAACATCTTCTTTTCGTTGGCATCTCACATGACTAGGTGAAATCAGGGGCCGATAAAATCCACACAGAACAATCGACTTTCAAACGAAATAAGGGATGTTTTGCCAAACAATTTTTTTGTCATTGCAAAGCGGAAAAAGGAAAACCACTACTTCAGCGAATTTAAAGATGCACAAAAGCTTCTTGTCATCCCCTGCCTGGGAATCCTCCTCCTCTACGCTGAATCGAAGTGCCCCCAGCTCGCAAAGTTAAGACAGCTCCTTGAGCGGCGCTTTTGACCGCGATGGACCAACATAAACACTGCAATGCAAAGAGCGTAGCAAGGGCGAGCTTTCCAGGGCGCGAGGTGAGTGCATTCCACTGCATCGTCGCCCTTTGCCAAATCAATCTGTAGCTCGCGGCGATGGTGCAGGCAACCAAACACGTGGCGAGCCAGCGCAATCCCGAAAAGGGCCAAAATGAATCGTCGATGAGTAAGCGCAGAGCGTACAGGCTAAGGCCGCAACCGAGTAAAATCGAAAGGCGCGACCAAGTGCGATTCCAAAAAGTTCGCAATGCCCGATCGCTCAGAGTCCAATATCCAATGCCCAACGTGATGCTAGAGCATGCGCCGCAAATTAAAGCGAACGTCTCTACTGCAGAAAGCGCGAGTGAGCCGTAGCCCATGCATGCGAGCATCCATAGGGCGAGCACGCGTAAGGCGTGCAGGGACACGATCGCCGTCAGGACATGTACCATCGTCAAATCGCTCAAAGGTGCTTGCAGAAACCGCGAGGCGACGGCAATGAACAACCCGTAGAGAAGAACGAGGCACACGATGTCGAACAACAAGATTTGTCCTACGCCAAATGGAGCCAAGTGCGAGGCAAAGACGCTAAATCCTAGGAGGGTGATGGGGAAATAGAGCCAGGTTTGCCTTGGCGAGATGCGCTGATTGAACGAGCCGGTGTAACCCGCGATGCTGATGCCGAAGAGCAAAGTCTGAAAGATTTGAAGAGCAAACAACACCCAGATCGCAAAAAGAGTCGGAGGCAAGTCTTGGCGCGACCAAACTGCTAAGTAAATCGTTTGAAAAAAGAAAGGCGCGCAGTAAAGCCCTGCCCAAGCAATGGGTCGACACTTCAGGAGGACGGCAATCAAGGAGAAAAAGCTCGTCCACAGAGAAAAAAGACAAACGGCCCCCGATAGGGGCAAATGCTGCATCAGCAATAAACTCGAGGCGTAGACGTTGAATATACCGAGCAGCGCGAGCGATACATGTCTGGAATATGTAAAGAGCAGTAGCCCGCTTGCGCCCACTAGCCATAAAAGGGCAACGCTATTGTGCGCTGAATCGGTTAAAGTGTAGGTGTAGACCGCAACAAGATCTTGTGCTAGCAGCCCAGCTAAGGCGAACAGAGGCCATGAGCGGCCAAGCGTTCCCGCGTAGGCCATACCCCCCACAATCAACGCAACGGCGAAGACTTGCCCGCCGATCAGCTGGGGCAAATAGCTAGCGAGGCCGTGTCTCCAACTCTCGGCGATCCAGTATGTGGATAAAAGCGCCGAAGCCAGTGCGGATAAAAGCCCGAGTTGACCTCCCAAGTGTCCCCTCAAGGTGGGGGCTGCGGGAGAGAGATACCCCTCATCAAAGGGGGGCATTTCCACTGCTGGCCCGTTAGGGGCTTCGCGCGCATGTTCTCCCTTACCTTGGCGCTCTTGTGCGCGCGGTGGCTCTTTTTTTTGCTGCATGGTGCGCCTTCGTTTTCGCTATAAGCTTTTGAACTTGATGTGCTGCAAATGCGCTATTTTTACGCTTCAATCCGAAATTAAAGCTCGAGACTCAATATTTTCGCAAATGAAACAGTCTCCACTTGGCCTAGCTCTTGGTCAAGATCGTAACAGCTCCAAGTTTAGATCTTTACAATGGAGACAGGAAGCTCAGGGGGATCACAGCAATTTCCAAAATGAGTATACATTCTGCAACCCTCATGCGTCGAGAGCCCCATTTCATGTCTCTTTTCGACAAGCCCCTCATCAACGCAGTGCGTTCATGGTTCGGTGGCTATTCAAGCGGCAAAGCACCTGGGAAGAGTTGCGAAGAAAAACGCTCCTCACCAAGGCCGAGTCCCAACGAACCACCCCAGCCAGCACAGCGTTCGGACAGTTTTGCAATTGTCGAGATCATTTCCGATCTCACGCGCAGAACATTCGGGCAAATGCACCGTCTTGCCTTAGCCCTTATCCAAATCTTCTACATACCAGATCCGGCGTGGCGAAAAAGGGAGAAATACCAACTGCTTGGGCGAGAAATCCTCAACCAAATCGGGCGCGATGCCAAACAATCGAGCAATACTCCTCTCATGCAAATGCTCGGCAGCCATCGAGAACTGGAGACCGAGCATCAAGAGCGCGCAAACTTCCACAGATCGAACGCAGCGCATAGCCTACAAAATGCCCTGCATCACTTGGCCAAATTGCCCGATGCGTCCAATGCGCGAGGCGAGTACAAGGCGTTTTTGCGTCAGTTTCGCCGGGCGCTCCAAGCCCAGGAACTCGCCCCAGATGTCGCGCTGCGTGCCCCCCTACATCACCTAGCCCATGTGCTCTTTACAGCGCCCGACATCAGCACATGGCAGCGAGAGCTCGTCGAGCAGTTCGCGGAAAATGCGCCCTCAAATCCCAGCGCTCCTGCGGCAATGGGTAAAAGTGAGAAAAGCAAGAGCGCGATTCTCTTTGGGCAGATCGGCGAGAAATTGCGCAGTGTACGCGCTAAGTATTACTTCATTGAGCGATCCAACCGCTCAAAGAGGATCTCTTTTCTCGATGAGTTGTGGGGCAAATTCAAGGGGCAAACTTTTCGTTTATTCGATCCCCCACTGCAGGGAAATCCGGCCTATCGAAAATTTTTGATCGAGACGAGCGATGGGCGAAAACTCTGCAATTTGCGTCTGCCGACTCCAACGATGCGCAATCGCATCGCCCCTGAATTTCGCGAGTATTTGCGCGATTTGAAAGCGCGCAAACAAATTCACACCTACATCAATTTTCAACGCACACTTCCCAATGGTTTTTTTGACGTTGAGCAAAAGCGCTCCGCGTTGATTCACGCGTTGGCAGATGAAGAGGAATTTCGCGGGACATTCTTCGCGTTTTCCCTGGATAAAGATAGTCCTTTTTACCTTCAGTGCGGCGCATTTGGTCAGCAACTAGTACCCGCAGAGACGTTTATCGAAACGTTCAACGAACGTCTTTTTTCCGAACGCTCGCAGGGATACCACATGCCCACTTCGCTGCGAAGCAATGGCGCGTTTCGCGCCGAAATTCGCGAGCTCCTCGACAAAGTTTGGCGCCAGTGCTTTGCGGGCGAGCCAAAGCTCACCCGCTCAGAGCGGCGCGATTTCCTCGAGATCGCCTATCTCGTGCTCATCGACACTTTTGTGCGTACAACGGGCGCAAACTACTTCAATAACAGCTGCAAAGACTGCATCGATCGAGGTGGCGGATCCAATGCATTGATGTATTTTGTGTTGACGATGTTCATGGCGCGCAGGAATGAGGAAAAGCGAGTGCTAGCCAATTTGCAAAACTTCGAAAGCATGATGTTTGGCGATGCGCTGTGGGCGAGAAAGCGCGCCATTTTAGTCGTGCGTCTAAACCGAGCGCTCAGCGCCGCGGAGCGGCTCCTGCAAAGCAGCCACGAAGATGGCGCGAGCATGAATTGGTTGCAAAGGCAACTCTTTTTTCAAAAGACTGCATCGTAGGGTCAAAAATCGAGGATGCGCTTGGGGGTGAAATCGAGGTAATCGGCTGAGGTGAGGGCATAGGTGACCCCTTTTCGAGACCCAAAGAGTGGCGGCGTTGCTGGCACGGCGTGCAGGTGTCCGAAAAGCGCCCAATCGATGCCAAACTCTTCGAAGTACCGACTCACACGCGTTGGGCGCAATTGCCACCCTATAGGGGGATAATGCGTGAGTGCCACGCGAATCGCCGCGCATTTAGACATCGAACGCAACGAGCCGAGTAACCTTTGTACTTCCCTTTCGAAGATCTGCTCCCGTTTCTCTGCGAGTTGTCGATCTTCATTTCCAAAGGTTGCGGGCGTTGAGAGATTTGGAAGAACCTCCCATGGGGGCAACTGGCAGGTTTCCCACAGGCGCGATCCCGCAAAAGTGATGGGGCCGATTTGCAATGCGGGCCCACAAAGCGCTCGACACGTCGGGGGCAAGGTGCGCGCCAGCTTCGCAGCAGATCCCCACCAGTAATCGTGATTGCCCTTCAGCAGTATTTTCGTGCCCGGGAGAGCATCGAGCCATTTGAGGTCGATGAGCGCTCGCTCTAAGCTCATAGCCCAGCTGATGTCGCCCGCAATGGCGATGAGATCTTGGGGCTTGATGGATGCTCTCCAACGCGCTTCGAGCTTTTCGACGTAGTTGCTCCACGAGGGCCCAAAGACCCCCATATCCTTGCCCGGTTCCGCAAGTGGCAAGTGTAGATCGGCAATCGCCCAAAGGGTGCGCGTAGAGGGTGAGGAACTGCTAGACATAGAAAAATCTGTAGCCAGTAAAAAGTGTATTGTGCTCTAGGGGCCTCGAGCGACTTTCGAGCAACTTTTAGGATAGGCTCACTTGCCAAGGGAGAAAGAGATGGCAGAATTCTTTTCCCTTAATGGGACCCTTGAGGGGTTTAGTCGTACTTGCTATATATGAGTACCGTAATCGCTGGCAGTGAACAATGGTGAAATTCGAGTTGAGTCCGATATTTGCCCAAAATGCTCTCTTTTACAGGTAGCTCATTTCGGTCCACGCCGCATCAACCCTACTGCGACGCGTTGATCTTGCGCGCAAGTTACACTACGATATGTGCCGTTGCGCACTAGAGTTTTGCGATGATGATCAAACCGAGATCAGTTTCCTAGCGTATTTCTCCTAACACCCCCCGACAAGAGAGCTTTAGCTATGAGGGAAGAGCCCATTGCGCTGACTACACTGCGATTTATTCTCTGGTTGGCCACCGTAAATTTCACTGTTTTTATCTATTGCTCATATCTCAGCCAACAAAAGAGTTTGGACGATATGAAGAAATCACTGATTCAGCAGCAACACTCGTTGGAAGATCTGAAAAAACTAGGTGATCAACACGATTCCACTCTTTGCGAGTGCCGCAATCTCCTCTACAAGTGCCTTCCCAACGGCATCGAGGATCAACCCTCAGAAGAGCACAAAGCACCCCAATCCTAGTTTCTCAGCCAGAGAAGACGATGCAAAAAACAGCTCGGCTTTACACCAAAACTCCCTGCTAATTCGGGGTGGCGGGATTCGAACCCACGACCTCTTCGTCCCGAACGAAGCGCGCTAGCCAAGCTGCGCTACACCCCGTTAGATCCTTGGATTCACGCCCAAAACACCGAGTCCCCGCGCCCCGTTCCCCGCAAGCCGCAGTACAGTACACACAGCGCGAATGCACACTTTACTCAAATGTTATGAGCGGCAAATTGCAACTGCTTGTAATGCTGCATCAAATCGCGAAAACGGGCGGCGTCTTCAAAGCGAAACTCTTTAGCCGCTTTTTTCATCGAACTTTCGTACTGCTTGAGATTTTCCTCGATCGTTTGTAAGTCGGCCTTCTCCTCAAAGGGTTCTTCTCCCTCAGCCCGCTTCCCTTTTCCCTTCCGCTTGGAGGGTTCATTGCGCTGCAAAACGAGTTCGGAGATTTCCCGCACCACGGTTTTCGGTTCGATACCATGGCGCAAGTTGTGCTCCTCTTGGAGTTTACGCCGTCTTTGGGTCTCTCCCATCGCTTGTTGAATCGATAACGTATTCTTATCGGCGTAAAAGATCACCCGTCCCTCGCTATTGCGCGCAGCTCTACCAGCGGTCTGAATGAGCGAGGTCGCGCTGCGCAAAAAGCCCTCTTTGTCGGCGTCGAGTACCACAACGAGGCGGACTTCGGGCAAGTCGAGTCCCTCCCTCAAGAGGTTGATCCCGACAAGGACGTCGATTTCTCCACGGCGCAATTG
>CAXTAX010000015.1:0-9069 GCA_964241995.1 uncultured bacterium
CATATGAGCTTGAGGAGTCCCTGGAAAGCGCTCGTTTGTCACGATGATCGGGCAGTGTACCTTGGCAACACTTGGAACTAGTGCTGAATGGGTGATGCGAAATGCTTCAAATCCGTTTTCCAAGGCAACTTCTGCAGCGCGATTGAGCGCAAAGCACTCCACTGTGTTTCCCTCTAAAGTTGGGCCACCGATGTAGCAAATTTTGAAAATACTCTCGGTGATTTTGGTGTCGGTGTATCCACTCGAGTTGTACGCGGCGGCGCGATAGGGGCTCGCGCATCCCGGTAGTGATCCTGCCAGCATCGCTGCGGCTAACAGACAATAAATGCGCCGAGGCAATTGCAGAGCTACACTTCGTATTGATAAAAGGTTCATTACAAATGCTTCAGTTAAATAGTTAGTAAATTTTAAAACTAATATTTATTATTGCTTATTAACTATTTAAAATCAAGTTTTCCCGTTTCAGTAAGAGGAGTGCGTCAGCTTTCAAACGTCTAAATCGCCACTCATCTTACTTTGGATCGAGCGGCGCTTCGCATGCATTTGGAACAAATGCATAAGTACTCTACACTTCCGATTCTCTCTGCATTTACGGGTCTAAATTGTGCGATCTTTAATCAATTGCCTAGTCATCGCGATCCCTCTCACCTTGGGCTCTATAGTCAGTCGAAGCGTTGCGGGAACAAACGATCTTTGGTACTCCCAGTTGCAGAAACCCATTTGGACTCCTCCCGGTTGGGTGTTTGGCGTGGTTTGGCCAGCACTGTATCTCGCGATGGGGGTGAGTGCGCTCATCATTTGGCGAAAAGGGACCCTTAGAGCGACGAAGCGGCGAGCACTTGGATTCTTTGCGGGGCAGCTAGTACTCAACCTCGCTTGGACTCCGCTGTTTTTCGGGGCGCAACAACCCCTATGGGCCCTATGGGACCTCAGCGCTTTGGTATGCGTATTGAGCATTACGTGTATTGAATTTGCGCGCATCGATCGATGGGCGGGAGCATTACTCGTGCCCTACGCGCTCTGGACACTATGCGCTTTAACGCTGAATTGGCGCATTTTGCAACTCAATGCGTAATGCCGTCTGGAAAACGCCAGATTTCAGGTGGTAGTTGCTCTAGCGCGCAAGGGGACTTGGGGCTTTTGCAAAGACGTGGTACTTTACTCTCGCAAGTGTATTGCATGTCGCGCGCGATGCAAAAGAGAAATTGGTGGAAGTATTGATGAAAGAGCATGACGAGGAGCAAGTAAAATTGGCGTTAACTTTCGAAGGGGTTAGTAAATCCTACCGAGGGGGTAAGCGCGCGGTAACGAATTTCTCTACATCGATTGAACGGGGGGAATTTTTTGGTTTGCTCGGAGCAAACGGCGCTGGAAAATCCTCACTCATCGGAATGTTGGCGGGAATCGTCAGCCCCACTTCTGGTGCCATTCGCATTTGTGGTTACGATCTCGAGCATCAAACGAGCGCCGCGAGACGATGCATGGGCATTGTCCCTCAAGAAGTGAATTTCAATGTCTTCGAGCGCGTGGAAAACGCGTTGATTTCTCAAGCGGGCTTTTTTGGAATCGACCGAGTCCGCGCGCAAAAGCAAAGCGCGTCTCTCCTCAAGCGCCTCGACTTGTGGGATAAGCGCAGTGTCGCCATTCGCACCTTGTCGGGGGGAATGAAACGGCGTTTGATGCTCGCCAGGGCACTGATGCACGATCCCGAGGTTTTGATTTTAGATGAGCCAACTGCTGGACTCGATGTCGAATCGCGTCGTTCGATTTGGGAGCTGCTTACGTCGCTCAATCAAAAGGGAATGACCATTCTCCTCACCACGCACTACTTAGAAGAGGCGGAAAAGCTGTGTCAGAGAATAGCCTATCTTCACCACGGTCAATTGGTGCGCGTTGCCTCTTTGAGCGAATGGTTTAAAGAGCTCGATCGCGAGACCTATATTCTCACACTCTCGACTCCTTGGAAGGACTTGGAAGCCTTGGCGCCCTTTACGGCTCGCTTGGACGATCCACATACTTTGGAGATTGAAGTCCCACGTAAGATGGGTCTTTTGCGCCTGATGGAAGTACTCGTCGCCAAATCGGTGCCCATCATCAGCTTGCGCCCCAACGAAAACAGACTGGAAACGCTACTTTTTAATCGCTCGGGAGAAGAATATGACGGCGCGTGAACAATGGATTGCATTTCGAACGCACGTTCGCAAGGAAATTTACCGCATTTTGCGCATTTGGCCCCAAACGCTTTTCCCCCCTTTGATGCAGGCGGGTCTGTACTATTTGGTCTTTGGCACTTTAATGGGCAACCGCTCCATTGAAGGGGTAGATTATCCGGCGTTCATGATTCCGGGACTGGCGATGACGGGAGTCATCAACGGCGCCTACATCAACGTCTGCTTTTCTCTCTATGGACAGCGCTTTCAGCGCAGTATTGAGGAGCTATTGGCATCTCCTCTTTCCATTCACGGCATGATCGGTGGATTCCTTGTGGGAGGAGTGTTTCGGGGACTGATCGTAGGTCTGCTGACGATCGCCTTTGGCTTGGCTCTGCAGCAGCCCTCTTTTGTGCACCACTGGGGAGAGTTTTTACTGCTTTGCCTGATCAGTGCGCTTCCCCTTGCCCTAGCGGGATTTCTCAATGCTCTATACGCACGCTCCTTTGACCAGACCTCGTTGGTCCCCACGTTTGTCCTCATGCCTTTGACCTTTTTGGGGGGAACTTTTTACACGTTAGATTCGATTGCGCCCAGCTATCGATGGCTTGTTGAATACAACCCGTTTTATTCAATCACGTGTGGGTTTCGCCATACTGTCTTGGGGCTCGCCATGCCCTCATATTCCCTTTTGCTCATGCAGTTATCGGGACTGAGCCTTGCGCTCTATGTAATCGCGTGGATCTGTGTGAAGCGGGGATATGGACTGCGAAACTAATGGCTTTCAAAAGTCTGCCAACCGAAATGATTCCAATGCATTATCTTGTAATGTAACAGATTTCTCGCACTTTTTTCGATGCTTGGTTGGCGTTTTGCCTAGATCTTGGCATGTAAACTAATTGCGCTATACCAATTCCGTATTTCGCAATATGCAAAAAAAACTCAAAACATTTCTCGCTAGATGAAAGGGCTTACTCTTAAAATATAGTAATGTTAATTGCCTAAAAATAAATTTCAAAGTATTAAAAAGCTAAATAATGTGAGCAAATTCGATGGCTATTCCACCAACTGGTACTAATTACACAAATGAAATTCCGAAAGTTGAGGCAAAACACATTCCGCCGAAATCATCGAGATTTCCCAATTTATCTAACCGAGTAAAAATCGCGGCGGTCGTTGCGATCGGGTTACTCGCACTGATTTGGGCGAAGCTCGGCAGCTACATTTGTCCCCTTTTTGGGCGCGTATCGAAATCTGATCCAAATGACACGGAAGCCGAAGAGCGTACGCCACTTTTACGAGGCGCAGAAGACAGCGCTGCTGCTAATCAGGAGGAAGTTGTCGATGAGGAAGTTGATGAATCTTCCACAACAGGTAGCGACTCCTCCATAACAGGTAGAGATAATGAGTACGTCATCGTCGATCGTGAGCCACGAGCGATCGCAGCGAAACTTAGACGGGAAATGAATGTCGCTGAAGATGAGCGGAAAAAGATTGCCCCGGAAAATGAGCAGGAGATGATTGAGGCGGAAAATGAACGAGCGACGATAGCAATCGTAGAGCGCGCATTTCCAAGACAGCAAATCAGTATAGAGCGATTTGGTGGTCTAGCCGGCGCACAAAACCAACTTCGAGCCGATTTGGTGCGCAAGAATGAGGTGTACATTTGCGGTAACCGAATCGATACCCTTGAAAACTTTACAGACGCGCTTGACACAACTCCATTTGCTAATTGCCAAATACAACTGGCGGAATTACTCAGCCAAGCTACTTTTAGCGGGCCTCAAGCATTCGTAAACAACCTTCTTTTCGATAAATTCAATTCAATTTCAAGCCCCGAAAAAAAAGAAGTCTTTCCCGTTTTTGAGCAGAGCTATAGTGTATACAAAGTCGAGTTTTACCCTGTAACTGATGATCCGTCTTCGCCTTGGTGCATTCGCGGCAAGATGAACTTTGCGTTAGCAGGTATTTCTGACGGATTTCGAAGAAGCGATGAAAGGGTTCTTTTAGCGCCACATTTGACGACTCAGTTTTCAGTGGTAATTGATCAAGAGCGTGCAAATCAAGAAATTTGGGAAGACTTGTCCTTTAAATATACAGCCCATTTAAACACGCCTACTCTTATGGCTCGACTTTGGCAAAAAATCTTTCCTAATGCGACGAAGAGTATTTGAATCTAAGCATATTAGCCCTTACCTGCTATAAGTGTTTTTATATAGGCTATTGTGCAATATTGACCAGTGATTATCCGTTGTAAATGCGAACAAACTTTACCGTTGTGTAAATTCTTGATGCGTCGAATTGTAATCAGCCTTAGCTGCAAAAGACTTACACCTTAGACCCCTTCACCCTTTGAGTCGCTCAATGCCCATTTCACCCTTTGGCCCAAATCGAACAAATGGGGCATCTCGGCCGGAAAATGGCGAAAGACCCGCGTCCCATTCGAGCTTTTCCGCGCAGTCGACACGGGTCAAACTTGTGGCCCTGGCAGCCATCGGGTTGCTCGCCGCGCTTTTGGGAAAACTCAAAAGCATGATTTCTCGTCTCATCCACCGCAAAAGTCAAAATCCAAGTCATGCGCCATTCGTGCACGCGCAACGCATGCGGGAGCATTTGGCCCAGTGCTTCCCGCTGCGCGCTGAGACCTTTGAGGAATTACGGATATCGGCTTTAGCGCTTGAGGAGTTAGAGGTCGATCTCTCTCGAGCGAATGTCTGTATCTGCGGCCAGCAACTTCACACCCTAGCAGATTTTCACAGTGCCCTAAGCAAAACGCCATTTATCGGCAATGCAGAACAGATTGCTCAAATGCTATGCCAAAAGGCCATGGCACCTACAGCCACTCTTACCAGGCAACACGCGATGACTTACCTGAATGCGCATCGACGTAGGGGATTGGGAGAAATTTCGATCGCGATGCAGTCGATTCCCCAGTCGCCCTTACGCATCGATTTTTTCCCCAATGAAGAAGAACATCGCACTTCGGGATCTTGGCGAGTCGAAGGGGAAAAGAGTTGCAGCATTTTGGCGATTTCTAACGATTTTGAAAATGGGCTTGAAGTAAGTCCATGTTTGACTCTGGGTTTTCGCGTGGAAATTCCCGTGGCCAATGCTTCCCTCTCGACTTGGACTGACCTGCGCTTCACCCATTTCATTCATTTGGGGCAGTCTACAAGCGACTTGCTCAATCGCTGAGTTAAGCTATACGTTTCTTCTCATCGGATATTCGTAGAAATCATGCATTTCGTCATTGATAAAACAACTTTGTGGATTTTCGATCTATTACAAAAGAATTTTATAATGCTAGTCAGGCAACAGAAATTCCCCATCGATTTGTTTTTAATACTTTAATTTTAAAATTAATCTCATTTTATTTAAATATAGAAATTAAGCTAAAACGAGAGCAACCATGTCGATTTCCCCACTTCGCGAAGATTCATATCGCACTGCACAACACGCTTTGCCTCCCTCAAAAGAGCGCGCATCGCACGGCGTACATAGTGAATCAGAGCAAGTGACCTCGCGCGTAAAATCCGTCGCTTCCTCAGCGATTGGTCTCATTCAGATTTGGGGAAAGTGTATGAGCTTTTTCGCGAGCTTGATCTCAAGAGGAGGCAAAAAGCCACCCTCTAGTGCTTTGAGCGGTAAAAAAGTCTCCTCCTTCAAAATGACGAAATCCTCGCCCAATTCTTTAAGAGTAGACGCTGCTTCAGTGGGCTCGAAATCTTTTTCGTCACGCAAAAGAAACTCCAATTTCGATCCGGACGATCTCATTCCTTCAGCCCCACCCATAAACCTCATGCGGCGCACAGAGGACATCGACATGCCCGACATAGTTGCTCTCATTTTAAAAAAGTATAAAAAATTAAGCTAAGATGAGAACAACCATGTCGATTTCCCCCCTTCGCGAAGATTCATATCGCACTGCACAACAAGCTCCGCCCCCCTCAAAAGGGCGCGCATCACACGGCGTACATAGTAAATTACAGCAAGTGACCTCGCGCGTAAAATCCGTCGCTTCCTCAGCGATTGGTCTCATTCAGATTTGGGGAAAGTTTATGAGCTTTTTCGCGAGCTTGCTCTCAAAAGGGGGCAAAAAGCCTCCGACTCGTTCATCTAGTCTTTTGAGCGGAAAAAAGGTCTCCTCCTTCAAAATGACGAAACCCTCGTTCACTTCTGCGGGAGTAGGCGCCGCTACAGTGGGCTCGAAATCTCTTTCGTCACGCAAAAGAAAGTCCAATTTCGATCCGGACGATTTAGTTCCTTCAGCCCCACCCTTAGCCATCATGCGGCGCACAGAGGACATCGCCGCAACGAATCCAAAGCAAGTGATCAAAGCGATTTTTGAGCAGTCTTTCCCACACCATGTAGTGACCAAGGAAACATTTATAAGTTCGAGCAAAACGCTCGAGCAATTAGAGCTCGACCTGAATCGCAATGATATATGCATTTGTGGCGTGCGGATTAAAAGCCTCGAGGAGTTTACCCATGCGCTTCGCTACACCCCGTTTGCCGGAAATGAGCGCACACTTGCCGAAATGCTGTCGCAAGCTGGGATGGCCCCATCGTATAACCTCATGAATGCATACGGGACCAGCCAAGTCAACCTCCTCTACCCATTGGAGGAGCCGAAAATTGATGTGATCTTTTTAAACGCATATAAGCCTTATCACGTCGATTTTTCTCCCAAAAGCCAAGAGGCCGATTCCGATTGGATGATTAGGGGAGACATGAGCTTTAAACCGATTGCCCTATCGGATAAATTTCGCGGAGAACTGGAGCTCGCCCCTCGGGTGACTTTCGAATACTCTACACAAATCCCTGTGGCCAATGCGCGCGAGGCCAATTGGAGCGATTTGGAATTTCTCCATGATCTTCATCTGAATTGAAGGCGTGATTGCGGATACCTGCCCAACGGAGTACTCACTGCCAGGAAAAATCATTATGAAGCGCATCTCGAAAACTCCTCATCAGATTCTTGCAGAGGATCAAGACCCGCTTCTAAAGCCGGGATACTTAGACCTGGGCATCCCGCGGACTTTACCCCGTAGAGTACAGGTCATTGTAGCTCGTAAAGTGAAGATCACCCATTGGGCTTTGGCCCTCCTCTCAGAGCTAGGGGAGAAGATCCAAAGTGCCACTTTGGCCTTTTCCGGGGCGAGTACGCACTCCCGAGATGAAGGGGTGGACGAGGTTTGGTTGCTCCGAAAAAGATCTAAAGTGCCCACCGCTTTAAAGGAGCAGCGCAGCTAGAAAATCGCCGCTTATCCGTCGACCAAAAAGAGTTTTAGGTGCATTTCTGCCTGCAAATCGCGCAACGTCACAATTTGCAAAAGCTCATCGATTTCCATACTGCAGTGAAGGCCGTCGAACTTCACTGTGGGCTGGTCACTTTTTTTTCTTGCGAGCACCTCGCAGCTTTTTTCAATTTCGGGGAAATCCGCCTCGGTGAAGGTCTGGTGAATCGTTTTACTGATCACCTCGCTCGTCGGCTTCACGTGGAAAAAGCGGTGGTAACAGATCCCCTTTGCATTGATTTTCCAAACGATGACACCCCTTTCCCGTTCTCCCTTGGTGGTGAACTCGGCTGGAACGATGTATTGACGCCCCATGCCTGTACCGTTGCCATCTCGAGAATGCACGCAGATGCCGCGCGTGCAAAAATCGTCGGCCAGGTGAGAAAAGCTATGCAGGAGAATCATCTTGCGCTGGTAGGACGAGCTACGGGTTACGTATTCGGGAAATGCATTTGGATCGAGTGGAGCTTTGGCATTGGACCAGCGGTTGACGCGCCAGTGATAGGTAAAGGGTAGCCGCCGAGTCCCTGGCGCTGCACTCGGTTGAAGCTTTGGAGCATTGAGGGGTGAGCGGGGTCCTTGGAGTTGCTCGATTTTTCGCTGGCCTCGCGCTTTTTGCGTTGGGGCAGCGACTACTTTGCCCGGTTTTTTGTGCGCCTTCTGCGCGCGCATAAAATTCTTGTCGTCCCTGGACTTAGCGGGAAAGAGATCCTTTCCTGGAGAGGGCGTGCTCGATGCGGTGATGCGCTCTAAGCTATCAGCGTCAAGAGCGCTTGGCAATTGCGGAGCAAGTGTTTCAATGTCGAAGAGAATTTTGTAGAATTTGAGAAACTCGCGGCGCCCGCCAGATGTGGGGAATTGGGTTTGCAGCCGCTGCAATTCTCCAAAGGCCTCGCCGTAAAGGGCCTTTTGCGCAGAGCCGATTTCCCTATAAAGCACCGCCGCTCTTGCGCTCAAAATGAGCGCTTGATGGGCAGCCCCTCCCACTTTTAAAAAGCGAATGATTGTTTTAAGAGTGGGGACAATTGCCGCATCGACTCTACGACCTTCGCGACCCACTTGCCCATAAAGGGTTTGCAAGATGGCGCTTACCTCTGTGCAAAAACTCAAGTAATGCAGCCGACACTTGGTAATCTCAATAAAGGGGGGAAGAGCGTTTAAAAGATAGTCGATCATCTCGCTGTGGCTTCGCTGCGCGTAGCCCACTTTGACCTCTTGCAGATGATTATGAAGTTTTTGCAATTGAGATAGACCGTAGTCGATTCCGCGAAATCCACCTTTTGGAATGATTCGGTTAGCTCCTAAGTCGAATTTTCTTTGCACTTCATTAATTTTTGTGAACACCCGAATCACAAGACAGAATTCCTCATCTCCCCCTTGCGCGCACATCTCTGGGCAAAAGCGCAGCATTTGGTTCAGTGTGTTTTTAAGTGTCTTGCTGAGGGTCGCGGGATTCAGTGGGGACGTTTCACACCCTCCGCACGCGATTTGCAGTCGCCCATTAAGCGTTTGCAGCC
The DNA here is from genome assembly GCA_964241995.1 of uncultured bacterium. Taxonomy (GTDB): domain Bacteria; phylum Chlamydiota; class Chlamydiia; order Chlamydiales; family Parilichlamydiaceae; genus CAXTAX01. Next base: position 8,965 of record CAXTAX010000015.1, read on the forward strand.
TGCGACCCACATGCGCTTCGGCAACGAGCAAATTGAGGAGAATTTGCACATTGCGCGCCCGATCCACGGCGCTCATGGCAGCCCCATTTTTAAGGGCCATTTCCA
>CAXTAX010000016.1:0-9003 GCA_964241995.1 uncultured bacterium
GCGTCATAACGCAACTCAAGTAAGTCCCGTCACTTTCAAAATGTACATTGCGCGGACAACTAGCGGATCGTCCCGAGCATCTCTTTTAATCATTTACGATGATTATTGAATTGAAGTTCTCATTCAACAGTTTATGCATTCCAGGGAGACGATGGCTAGCCGAGCTGTCTACTTGTTCCTCCACTGGTGCCTGTAAAGATTAAGATAAAATGGGGAAATTCTTATTTGATACGATTTGTATTCAAATTTGCTTAAAAAGACCAATTGCTAATTATTGATTCTGCTGATACTTGTCGGGTTGCGGGGAAGTCATTCTTCTCTCGCTAAATTGCGGGCTTCGGCCACGCAAAACCACGTTGAGGATCGGGGAAATGAGCGGCGAAAACTACAACGTCAGTGGACGAAATGCACCCCGCGGCGCGGAAAAAGCTGTTGTCGATCACCAAGTACGCACTGCGGATGGCCACGCTTATGTCAAAGTCTTCAAAGACGGCAAGCACTATCGCCTCTCTGCAGAGGGGCTATTCGGCGATCGGTTACGCACGTTTGCTGAGGGCAATCGCTCTTTAAATCCCCAGCAAATGGACAAGATCGCGACCATGGTCGACAACGTCTTTTTTGCGAGTGGCCAAGTTAAAACCGCAAAAACTTTAGACATTAAGTTTGCCGACGATATTACAAGTTACATCGACAAACTATGCGCCCAACGCGAGGAGTTGATCGAAGGAGCGACAGTTCAAGACACCTTCATCACACATACAGCTTTTGAAGGAACCCACGTCGCCCACTACACCCAATACGTCGCAGAAACCTATATCGAGCTTTGTAGAGATTGGAAGGATTTAGACTTTCAGTCCCTCGCAACAGAAAAGAGGTTGGGTCAAGCAAAAGATCAGCGCGATGAAAATCTGGAAATTGGACTGAGCGATACCGGCGAGCGCCTCATCGAAAAAGAGGGGCAGATCGACAAGCTTTCGACAAAAGAAGATGTCCTGCAGATCTCACTGCAAGCCTCGAGCGACCGACTCACCTTCGAGCCCGATAACCAGGCATTGCAAGAGGAGTTCGACAAGCTATCCAAAGAACTCGCTGCACTGAAAAAGGAGCTGAGCCAGGTGCGTCGAGATCGCGATGCCATTGCTGAGGAGCGCGACGCGCTCAAAGCGGCGCTGAACGAAAAAAACGCAAGCGATAAGACCCCCGAATTGAGTCAAATGGTCGAGCAACTCAAAAAGGGAATGGACGATTTGCGCGCAGACGGCGCCATACTCGCGCAAAAAAATCGCGAGCTGCACGAGGATCACACGCTAAAAATAAGCGCCAAAGACGATCAAATTCAGACTCTACAAGAGAAACTTTCGGGCCTGCAAGAGCGCGATTCCGAACATGCGAGCGCGCTACTGGCCGCGCAAACGGGACTCAAAAGCAAAGAATCGGCGTACTTGGCCAAAGAAGAGGTCTATAAGGAAATCATCGCCGATCTCCAAAATCGATTGACCGACCAAAGCGAAAAAAAGGGCGTCGTAGAAGAAAAGCTCGCCCAGGCTTATGCGCAGATGGCCGAGCTGCAAGAGCGCTCCGACCAAATGGTTTTGGGATTACAAGCAAAAGCTACAGGCCTTGAAAAAACGGTGCAACAGCTGACAGAGCAACGGGACGTGGCGAGCGCTGAGGCAAATCACGCAAATAGCAGCTTGAATGGCTTGCGCGCGGAGCTGCAACATTCCGAAGAAAGGCTCGCCTCCTTGGAAGGGGAACGGAATGAACTGGCAAAGAAAAGGGAAACGCTCAGCGACGCTCTAGATCAGACTAAAGCCCGAAACGAGGAGCTACTACAACAGTTGCAGGGCCTTGGGGGAACAGCCCAGCAACTCAGCACACGCGTCGGCGAGCTTGAGGGATTACAAGGGGAATTAGAGCTTAAAAACGAACAATGCAAGACGGCCATTGGGGAAAGAAATGACTTGCGCGCCGAGCTCCACGCTCGCAAAGCGGAACTCGAAGAGCTCCGATCGCAAAATCACGCCCTTTCCGGTAAAGCCGATAAGCTCGAGGGATTGCAAGAAAAGCTCCACGTCGCCGAAGAGCAACTTCAGAGCCTCGCCGGTGAAAAGCAAAATCTGCAAACTCAGGTCGCACAAGGGCAAGCCCATGCGGAGCATCTCATCGGTCAGCTCTCCAAAGTCGGAGGGGAAAAGGGCCAGTTGGCCGATCAATTAGCCGATGCCCTACTGCAGAAAAACGCATTGAATGAAAAGCTCGCAACTGCGGCGAGTGCGCAGGGGGAAATGGGTCAAACGCTCGCAGCTCGCGAAGTGGAGCTCGACAAGTTGCGAGGTGAGCTCGACCAAGCACGTGGGCAAGCGCGCGCCATGGAAGGCGATCACGCCACTGCGCTCGCGCAAAAAAATGAAGAACTATCACAACTGCGCGGCGACCTCCTCACTTCAACCACGCAGTTGACCCAGATTCAGAGCGAACAAGATGCCCTGACTGCAGAGCACAAAACTCTGCAAGGCGCGCTCTCCCAAATGCACACGCAGACCCAAAGCCTGCTTGGAGAGTTGGAGAATGCGGGGGGAGAACGCGGGGAGCTCGCTGCGAAGCTGGCCGCAGCGAATGCTGAAAAAACCACTTTGTTCGAGCAATTGGGCGATCTGCAAAAAGATCGAGGAGAGCTCGGCGCTCAGCTGCAAGCGAGCCAGGATCGAGTCAATTCTCTTCAGGGGCAAATCGAAGCGGCTGCTGCAGAGCGGGGAACTTCGGAAAAGGGGCAGGCTGTTGCTCTGCTTCAAAAAGACCAACAACTGCGTGCAGCGCAAGCCCAGCTACAGGGCTCTGAGGGACGCTTGGAAGCCCTCGCCAAGAATTACGCGACCCTCAACAGTGAAGGGGATGCATTGCGCGCCGATCTCCAAGGAACGCGCAACCTTGCCCGCGAATTGACCGAACGCGTGACGCATCTGGAAGGAGAAAATAGCCAATTCTCTGAGCGCCTCACGCAATTGTCGGATCAAAACGATGCGCTCTCAGAGACGTTACTCACCTTGCAAAGTGAGCGCGGAAACTTGCAAGCGGCATTGCACACTACCCAAGATCAGTGCGATCAGCTTCAAGCAGAACTCAAGACTTCTGGCGAGGACCGCAAAGCGATGGCGCTCGATCACGCGAGCGCGATGAATCAAAAAGTTGCAGAAGCCAACGACTTGAAGGGACAACTACTACGTCTCGACGCGGCAATGGGACAGCTAGAAAGACAACGGGAGTCTTTGCTGCAAGAACAGGCGAGCCTGAAGGGCGACGTTGCTGAAATGCGCGGGCAAATTGATGAGCAGCTCACGCAATTGACGGGGGCCAACAAAAACCAAGGCCAAACCGCTGAGCAACTCGCCAACACTGTACGAGAAAATGCCGCTCTGACTGCGAAGTTGACCCACTTAGAGAAGAGCCAAGAGGCACTTATTGCCCAAGCAACGCGCGATCGAGCCACAATCGAAACCCTGCAATCTGCCCAGCTGAGCCAAACCGCCACTTTGGAAAAAATGACCACCGATCTAAGTGGCGTGCGCTCCGATTTGCAACGCAGCACGGCAGAGCTCGCAAGTCTCAATGGGCAGCGGGAGGACTTAAAACTTCAGCTGGCGGGGGGCGAAGCGAAGATTCAACAACTTCTCAGCCAAATGCAAAGCCTTGGTCAAAATCGGGGGCAATTAGCTGAAGAGCTGGCGCACGCGATCAGCGACAAAGAAAAATTGGCCAGCGCGCTGACCGCTTTGGAAACCATCCAAGTGGGTGCCGCGTCCAAGTCGCAAGAAGATCAAGCGCAAATCACGCGCTTGCAAGTTGAACTCGAACGGGCGCACGCTGCAAGCTCTGCCAGCGACGCGAGTCATTTGACGGCGATGACTCAAAAAACTGTGGACTTTGACGCCCTGCGTACCGATTTGCAAGGACAAGTTGCCCAGGGTGAGGCGCAAATTCAACAGCTTCTCAATGATGTGAAAAGCCTCGGTGGCGATAAGGCGCAGCTCGCCGACCAGCTCGATAAAAGCGTACGGGAGAAAAATGCCCTGCGAAGCGAACTCAGTACTGTCGAGGGGTTACGCGCGGGACTTGCCGCGCAGATCTTTGGAGATCAAGCGAAAATCAGCACGTTACAAACCGAACTCGACCGCGAGCGCTCAGCGAGCGCTGCTGGCGACGCGACGCATCTCGAGACAATGCAACTGCGCGAAGCTGAGCTGCGCGACCTGCAGTCCAAGTTGCAGCTTTCTGCAGGAGAGCTCGCAACAATCACGGGTCAAAGAGATGCCCTACGAGGACAAGTCGTGCGGGGAGATGGGGAAGTCGAGCGGTTAACGCGTGAAGTGCAAAAACTCGGGGGGAAAACCGAAGAACTCGCAGGCAGTCTGCACGAGGCGAGAACTCGCGAAGCTTCCCTGCAAAAAGAGCTGGACGCATCAAATGACAAGCTCGGTGATGTCTCCAACCAGTTGGCGGCGGGAGGGGCTAAAATCGCTGGTCTCACCGCCGACCTTGAGACTTCGAGCAAGGAAAAACAAGCGCTAGAAAGCAAAATTGAGCCCTTGAACCACACGATCGAGGAGCTGCAAACCACTGTGAAAATGACGCAGTTGAAGCTCGATGCCGAGATTAAAGAGCATTCTATCTTGAAGCAGTTTGTCGAAAGCGATCCCGCAGCAGCGGATATGAAGCCGCTTTTGGAAAAGATGCAGCGCGATTGCGAGTACTACGTCAATCACTTGCCTACAAATGCTGTGCTCTTTCACAGCCAGCAAATCGATTTCGAAAAAATCAATAGTACCATTCAAGAAATTGGCGGGCGGTCAGAAAATGCCCCGCTTTCCCAGCAAGATATCAATACCTTTACAACAGCTGCGTTTTGCCAAATTGCGAAAGGTGGTGACGGGTGGAAAACCGCGTTAGAGCAAAATAAAGCGCTCGCAGATAGAGTTCCCCCACAACTCAAAGCCTTTGCGGCGAGTACAAAGGGAAGCGTCGATCTCGACGTCTCTAAGCAAAGACAGCTCATTAGCGATTGTAAAAGGGTCATTCTCGCCGGCGAAATCGAAAAAGAGGACTGCGCGAAAGTGGTCAAGCAAATCGAGGCGAGTTCCCGCGACCTCATTCGCACCCTCATCAAGAATGTCGGGATCGACAATCCCCCCATCAATTTGCAAAAGGCCCATGAGGAACTCCTCAAGCCCAACTCCACATTCTCGAAGGTGCTCGCGACCTTTAAGCCAGAAGTCAAAGAGCAACTTTGCATCCTTGCCTATTACCAAAATGCCGTGGCGAACTTGGGGAAAAAACGGGAGGGGGACACGTTTTCGACGCACGATCAGTGGGACTTTCTCGTGCACCCCACATCGGAAAATATTCTCTTTACCCCCAAGCCGGAAAACCTCTTGCACTTGGTCGATGCCCTGAAGGGCTCGCGCTTGCAAGGCGCGACACTCAGCTCGTCGCAAATGGATCAGCTAGCCGATATCTTCAGCATGATGAACAAGGGCACACAAAGCGCGAACATGTTCTCGGCGGCGGGATCGGGTAAGACGACCATCGTCGAATTGACCATGCTCCTCACTAACAAGCTGACCGACATCCCCCCAGAGTTTCACTACATTTCGAGTATTCCCAGCACGGTGAAGGACGTCAAATCCCACCTCTTTGGCGATTTGGTGCAAAAAGAGGTCGACGGGGTCAATCAAATTCTCATCGACAGCGCGTTGGCCAAAGGGTCCACTCGCCGCCAAATCGTCTTTATCGACGAAGCGCACCGCATCTCCTCGACGAGCGAAGTCTACATCAATGGGTCGCCTGCACAAAATGTGCGCATCACCGCCACGCCATCGATGCGCACCTCGCTACTCGCCGAGCACGGCGAAAGCATCGCCGAAAATGTGCAGCAACTCGGCAAGGGCTTCAGCGGCGAATTGTCTCGCCTCTCTTCGGATCAAGTGCGCAAAATGCAAATCGAGGATGTTCGCGGCCAAGTCGCAGATCTCTTGAAAAGCCTTCCGAGAACAAATCTCGAACAATTGCGACAAAACGTCTCGGCGCTAAAGGAGAAATTTTTTAAAGACAATGATCTAAGTAAAATTCCCGTGCAGTTGAGAGACTTTCACGCCAGTCTCATAAAGGCATTAAAGACGATCCCCGAGACCTCCACAGTACAGGAATACATCGCGCAACTCACCGAATCGAGCGACGCTAGCAAGTTTCCCGGTTTGACCGCGACCAATATTGAGCATTTGAAGCTCTACAAGGAAAATCCAAAATTCCAGGAGTTCGTCACTGCTTTTAAAGGAACGCGCCACGATCCTCTCGTCAATATGGCGCGCAAAAAAGACCTCATCAATCTTCAAGCTGAACTCAACGACTACTCCGCAGGTGCCGAGTCCACCAAAGGCGCGGAGCAACTGCTCGCAAACGCGCTCGCACTCGGCGTCAAGCCCGGCGAGATGAGCGGGTTGACCGCGGCCATGCGCGTTGATGCCGTAGCGCAAAAGGCTTTTAGCCAGCGCTCGGCTGATATCAACGCTAGCGCCGCGCGCGAAGCGAAGCAATCGGAGTTTCTCCGCCAGGTCGAAGAGCGCCGCAGCTTTACCAATCTCTCTAAACAAATCGGCGAGCGCTACGCTCAGGTAGATTGTAAGAGCATCAATCAACTCGACCCCTTCGTCGAACAATTAAAAGGGAAAATCGGTCTGAAAAATCAGGTGATCTTACCCAACTTTGTCCTCGACGACCACAAAGTCGACGGCATCGTCAAGCTGTTTCGCTCCAAGCTCGAGTTGGGAAATGACACTGCTTTCCTCTATACCAACGCCAAGGGAGAAAAAAAGGCGATCGTGGGATCAAAACACCTCAATTTGAGCCAGCTCAAAGAGCAGAAGGGCATAGAGCGTTTAGTCATGCTCTACGACGAGCGCACGGCGGCTGGTGGAGACTTCGAGCAATATTCACAAAATAATGCCGAGGACACCTCGATTCGCCAATTTCTCCTCTTCAATACACAGGTTTCCGATTCTCTCAACCGTAAAATTAAAACCGACACCCTCGTGCAAGGGCTTGGCCGCCTACGCAAAGGAACGAGACGCGGTGATTCCGACAATGTCGAAACCTACTTATTTGGCGGTCAAGCGCAATTTGGAAATGAAACCCTTGAGGGCTCACTCTTTCAGCAACTGCACAAAACGCAGGAAGAGGGATATCGCGAAACGGAAGTGCATGAGCTCGCTAGCGCATTAACAGGTTTTGTCACGCGGGCATACTCCCTTGCAACTGGCGGAAGCCCTAAAGCGGAAACTTTGGGGGTTTACGCTAAGGTCGCAACAGGGCTGCAAAAAGCCACCCCTCAAGAGCTCAAAAAACTCAACTTCATGAGCGATCAAGTCGATTCAAAGGACCAGCTCAACCCAATCGAATCGATCAAATCGATGGTGAACATTCTCGGGCATTTGGGCATCGACTCTTCGGCTCTCGAACGCATTCGCGGGGGTATGGAACACATTTTACGGGGAGATCTTGCTGCTGATGAAACCCTCAGCGATGAGAACTTGGAGAAAACCACGAACCTTGCCGGGGCGATGACCGGAATTTTGCAGGGTGCGATGCAGGCGCATTTCGCTGCCACGCGCTTGGCCAGGAGTGGAACCTTTGGCAGAGCTGCCCAAGCCGCTTAGCGTTTTCCCCGTTGCCTCTTGGGACTGGAGCAATATGTACAACGTCATGTACAATGCAATCCATCTTCACTCACATTTTGGGGGTAATCATGCAAAATTCACTTTCCACATTTTGGCAGCAAAGGTTGAAATCCACCACTCATGACTTCAACGTGCACAACCAAAGAGTGCCGCGATTTGGAAAATCAGGTCTATTAGCTCTAGCCGCTACCACGTGCCTCTCGCTTGCAAATGTTGTAATTGGCTTCTCAGTGGGCGTATCAATTCCAGAAATACTCGCAAGGACACCCTTAATTGACAAACCATGGAAAAAAATCACAGAGAAAGCTTCATGCAAAAAAAACGAGGGGACCGTTGTCAATACGCTCGATGCTTTGGCATTAGGAGCTTTGGCGAGTTTCGCAGTAGTTCTTTACAATGCAAATAACTTAGGTGTTTCGCGAAAAAAACCCCTATGCTCGATGTTTATACTGAGCGCTTTAATAGGTGTAACGAAGAAATTTTTACCTAAAGGCGAACCAAAATCTAGGTAAATTCTGGATCAACCTCGAGATTGTCAGTTTTATTAATCACTGTGTAAAGACCGCAAATCGATTTCATGTAAGTCATTCAGTACGAGGCGATAGATACGAATTGCACGGTTGAATTCCCGTCAAAAGGTTACACGATTTCATCTTACTTCTCTAGCCTTAAAAAAGCTTTGCTCACCTCTAATTGATACACGTGGAGTGTATTTGCGATGAGCTACCCTAGGTTTTGATCCCTCTTTTTCCATACTGGCTGATACCTGAGGGCAAAAAAACTATTCGAATGTAATATTTGGCAAATAAATTGCTCAAAAGCAATTTTCTGCGCATTTCAAAACAATCATTCAACGTGTTTACCCCAAATATTTGGGACTTGAAGTTGTTTCTGCAGAGCTCGTTGTCACACTGTTCCTTAACTTAAATCTAAACTCTTATTTAAAATTGATCCATCGCCAAACTTCACCATTTCAACTCAATATGCAGCAGGAAGTATGCAAAAACCCATTAAAGGATTTAAGCGACCCACTTCGAAGGGTATGTCTCAAGCATTTAGCGCGCGCTGCCATAACATGCCGATATTTGGAAATGCAGCATTGACAACGATGGCCACTACCGCTGGTTTATCCATAGCGAGTCTAGTTGGAGGGTTTTATTTGGGTGGAAAATATTTGCCAAAGGCACTCGAAATTGCACCTTACTATGATAGAAAATGGAAAAGGTTGAGAGCTAAGGCATACGCAGAAAAACACTAGAATGCACTTGCAGCA
>CAXTAX010000017.1:0-8728 GCA_964241995.1 uncultured bacterium
GGCCTACCTCGCGAATTTAGCAATGCATCCATGGCCCAATCGACCTAAAAAAATTTCGGGCTAAGTCTAAGAACGAGTTTAATCTGTATCATATGTCGAGTCTGGCGTATATTGAAATTCGCAATGTCGAGGATTTTTGCCATCCCCGCACTTCACCACGAACTCAACATTGAGGATTTGTACAACATGGTTCGTTATACGGGACCCAGAAATCGCATCGCGCGTAAATTCGGCGCCAACCTCTTCAATCGCCGCCGCAATCCCCTTTTGCACAAACAAGGGCCTCCAGGCTCTCAAGGGACGAGAAGGCGCAAAAAGTCGGACTTTGGCCAACAGCTCGAAGAAAAGCAAAAGCTCAAAGCTCTTTACGGCATGCTCACCGAAAAGCAGCTCGTGCGCTACTTTCACAAAGCCCTCAAAACGCATGGGCCTACAGCGCTGAGTTTTATTCGCCAATTAGAATGCCGATTAGACTCGGTCATCTACCGCCTCAAGTTCGCCTCTACCCCCTTTGCCGCTCAACAGCTCGTCTCTCATGGACACATCATGGTCGATGAGCGCAGGGTCGACATTCGCTCTTTCCAAGTTCTTCCGGGAATGAGGATCTCTGTGCATCCCAAGGCGCGCAAAATCGCGACCATCAAACAGTCTTTAGAAGATGCGCGACGCGACTGCCCCGAGTACCTCGAGCTAAATATCGAGCAATTTTCCGGCCAGCTGCACAACCTGCCCGAAATGGAGCAGATTCCCTTCCCCATCTCGGTCAATGTTCCCGTGGTTTGCGAGTTTTTAGCGCACAACACCTAATCCCTTTTTGGCGATATGCAGGGGGGAGCCGTTCGCGCTCCCTCTTTAATTCAGTACGAGATTTTCGAAGATGAGACGCGACACCGGGCGATCTCTGTAAAAATAGTTTTGAGAAAGAACTTGTCCATCTCGATCAAATTGACAACTTGGACCGTGAAGCTGTCCCCGCTTCCACTCGACTGTTTCGACCATTTTCGCGCGGCAGTATCGCTTTTCAGTGCCGTGCTTTTGATCGTCTTTGTAGGGAACTTCCGCAACGACCTCTCCTCGCTCAAAATAGCTCGTCAACCCCTCTCGCTTATCACATTGCCAGTTTTGAAAGCACTCGGGAACGCCACCCTCGCTGTAAAACCGGCACTCTCCGTGCAATTGCCCAACTTGGTAGCGGTAAAATTCCTTGAGATCGCCACTTGGGTAAAAAACGCGCCTCCAAGTGGGATACCCTTCACGAGTTTCAAAGCGCTGTAGAAGCTGTCCCGTTGAGCTGCGCACAACCCCCAATCCCTCGCCGTCGAGAATTTGCGCTTCACGCTCGGCAGTCGGAGCAAAATAGGTCCCCTGCAGTAGCTGACGCCCCTGATAACATTCTACACACCTTGGCACGCCATCTTCGAACCAAGTTTTGACCTCTTCCACTTGGCTGGGCAAATAGGTGCTTTCTTTTTGCGGCATGCCGCTGAGATGATAATCGACTCGAAAGATCAAACAGCCGCGATCGTAATTTTCGCAGTACGCTGCTTGCTTGGAAAAGGGAAACGTGCACGTGCTCATTCCCTGCAACTTCCCATTTTCGAAGTGCTGTTTGAGCAACTGACCCGTTTCCTGCCTCGTCGATACGGTTCCATTGCGACCTCGAGATTCAAACTCTCCTCGGCTCATCGCCAGGCCGTAGTCATGCTCAAAGGTCTGTTGGGGAGGGGCCGCTGGAGGGGAAGCGGGCTGGCGACAACCGGAAAGGAGTACTGTGCAGAGAAGGAGGGGACTAATTTTTTTCACTTGAGGCTTGTGGTATGAGGGTTGCACCGAAAAGATTACTGGAAAGTCGCTCGACGAGTAGGCGAATCACACTTTCATGCGCTTGATCGACGAGGTTCTGGGAAAGGGTCGCTTTTTCGCTTGCATAGCGAAAGCGCAATGTCACATTTTTTCGACCAGTTCCCAGTTGCGGACTTTTATAGATTCCCAACAGTTCAACCGAGAATAGCAAATCGCGACTTGGAATCAAGTCTCTGAGTTGTCCAAAAGGTAATTCCTCGCGAACTGTCACCGTCCAATCCCGATCAGAAGCGGGAAATAGCGAAGGAGCTCGATGCGTAATAGTCGCGCAGCGCTGATTAAACAACGCTTTTACGAACAACTGGCAAAAAAATACCTCTCCATGAATGGAGCAGGCCTGCGCCACTTCAGGGTGCACCTGCCCAATGATGCCCAGCTCCCCCCGCGGGGTACAAAGGCTCGCTTGCCTTCCCGGATGCAAGACGGGACTATTCGATGCATGCAGTGCCACATTCTCAATACCCAATTGGCTCAGCAAACTCTCCACTTTGCCCTTGAGGTGATAAAAATCGCATCGCTTGGAACTCTCCCCCCAACTTTCACCTATTAAATCACCCGCGTTGAGCAAGCCAAGTGCTGCGTGCTCGCAGACTTTGCCCATTTGATCGCGGCCGTACACCTTCGCAATTTCGAAGTGTTGCAGGGAGGTTGGTTTGGTGGAACCCGCTTTAGACAACACATTCAAAAACGCCCCCAAAAGATTGGTGCGTAAGAATTGAAAGTCCAAAGACTTGGGTTTTTGCACCTGTAGTGGGTGCGCGATGCCCATCGATTTTTCGGAATACGTTTCACGAAAAAGCAGATGCGCGCTGATCAGGCTCTGGGTCGAGATCTCGCTAAAAGCCAGCTGCCGACATCGACGGCGCAATTCCCTTTCGAGCATAAACTCGGGATTGTGGGGTTGCTTGGCGCATCGCCACGTGGAAATGCGTTGCGGCAAGGCCTTCAGCCCCACCTGACGACCGATTTCCGCCACGAGGTCGACCTCCACTTGAAGGTCGTAGCGATAGCTGGGTATTTCACACCAAAATGCGCCATCTTTCCCTTTTGGGCTCAAGTCGCAGCGCGCCAAAAGCGCGCGCAACTCCTCATCGCTAAAGTGCGCGCCGAGCAAGCGCTCGACGGTTTTTGCGCGGCATACAACCTCTTTGGGGCTGTGGGGGTCGAGCGCGCACATGCGCGGACCGCTCATGCGTTTGATCCCTATCACCTCGAGCATTTCTCCCGCGCGGCTTAAAGCGAAAGGAATCGCGAGGGGATCGCATCCCCTCCCAAAGCGCTTAGCCGATTCGGTGGTGCATCCGAGCCTTCTGCTGGTGCGTTGAATGAGGGCTTGGGGGAAATGCGCTCCTTCGATGAGAAAATGTTGCGATGTGGGCCCCACTTCCGCCGTTACCCCTCCGATGATGCCGGCGAGCCCAGCGATCTCCCCTCTTCCATCGACGGCGATGAGATCTCCCTCTGCCAGGGTCCATGTGCGCTGATCGAGGGCGCAAATGCGCTGTCCCGCTCGGGCAGAGGTGATGCGTAGGGCGCCTGCGAGCGCATCAAGCGAATACGCGTGGAGGGGCTGACCGAGCTCCAACATGACGTAATTGGTGACATCGACAACGGGATTTACCGGCCTCATGCCACATTGCCAAAGGCGGCGGCGCATCCAAATCGGCGAGGCAGTCCCAATCCCTTGAGCGATGCAATACCCAAAAGCCGAACACGCAGAGGGGTCCACCTCGATTTTTAAGGGCACTTCTTCGCGAAATTCCGCAAATTGCGGCGCGCGTACAGGGATCGAATGTAGCTGCACTTGACCTGTCCAAAGACGAGCCAATTCGCGCGCTAAGCCCCGTACACTCAGGCAATGCCCCAAGTTGGGGGTGAGGCCAAGCTCCCAAATCGGCTCATCGAGCCACCTTGCAGGGCTTTGCCCAAGGGCGGCCTCTGCGGGCAATTCGATGAGATCGGAGCAATCGGGTAAGAGGTGAAGATCGCTCCAGCTGCAGAGCGTACTCGCTCTCGGCGCGCGTGCACTTTCTCGAAATTCACCAAGATCTTCCCCAACGTCTGACGGGCCGAAGGGCGCAAGCACCACTTTAATTCCCACCTGACAGTCTCCACTCGCGACCTCGACGAGGTGGGCGTCTTGGCCGTCGAAGACTTTGACGATGCGCCCATCTTTGCCCTCGGAATGTTTGAGGATGTCCGTCACACATGCGACGCGCAAATTTGCGCAGTCGGAAAGAGTCGAGGTCTTCGATTCAATCTCGATGCCCAGTTGCTCGAATCCTTGCTCAATAGTGGTCAAATCGAGGGGCTGCGCGCAATGCAGCCACTCCAAAAGCCAATGGATAGGTAGATGCATAGACTAAAAACGGGACCTGGGGAGCGGAGTGGACAAAGCGAAATGCCCACTTGCGGGACTAAAAAAGTGTATCTCTTTCCAATCGAATTGTTCGAAGTTGGCTTTCTGTTTTTTAAAGGTTAAAATATAATTCATTTGTTTTCTAAAAGGAAACGAAATATTTAAAAGTTAAAGTGGCACAAACGATGTACGTTGCGCAAATTATGAAGTGATCTGTAGTATAGATCCCCCGATGGTCTTTGTGGACGCTCGATTAGGAGATTTCGCAAAATTTCGGCAAAACGCTTTAAAAAACGCATTAAAAAAGCTAGAATCCACCTCAATAGCCCCAAGCCCCCATGTTTCCCAATCTGCGCAAATTGCAGCTGATGACAACTGCTCTCATCATGAGTGGAAGTTGCAATATCGCACTCGCCGGCGCGCTGTGGCAATGCGCCCGAAATAAGCCGACACTTCGCCATGCGCAGTTCACCAAAGAGGGGGGCTTTTTAAGAGCCGAAAACTGTGGCGCGTTGAGCGAGTTTGCCAATTGGGAGTATGCCAGACTTCTCGCAGAACTGTCTAATGGGGAGTTGATGGAAGATGGGTTCACTCGCGGTGGACTCGCCCTGGCGATCTTGATCGAGAAGTTCGATTTCGATGTGGATCGCGCGTTACTCGGCAAAGAACTGCATCGGCGCACCCTCAAAGATGCCCGCACCGCTCATCAATACACGCTCATTGCAGACTTGCAAACCTCTGATTTCGAAAGAGTTCGGAACTTTGCAGAACAAGAGCGTTGGCCGATGACGCCACGAGGTCTTTTCCAGCGTTTTTGCGACCAAGCTCGAGCGAGAGTCATCGGCGAAGATCTCTCCCCAATCGATCCAAGTCTCATCGAATCGCTCTTTGCCTCCGATGCGTTTTGCGCGTTTGCCCGCTTATTCCCACCTGACATTCCCAGGCAATATCTCGCCCTTACCGCCCTACATCTCAATTGGTCGGAACTCTGTCCACGCGATCTGGGATCTTATACCTTGGCCGAAAAGAGCGGCGCGAGCTCGCTGCGTTGCGACCTTCTCTTGCGCGCCATAGAGCGGGGCAGTAAGCCCGCAGCCTATTTATTGATCATGAGTGACTTCGACTTTGCGCTCCACAAAACCTCCGACCTCGCGATGCAGCAACTCCTCACTTTGGTGGACACGTATACCGCAGAGGCCTTGGCGGTGTCGATGGGCGTCTTGCGGGGGCCGCGGGGCGATACGGTGCGCGAACTGGCGGCAAAGCGCGCATGCCACTTCCTCAACCTCCCCCCTCCAATTGGAGAGCAGTGGGGGCTTTTGGCGCGAGCGCTCGTGCAAAGTGGAGACTTCTCGTCTCGAGGCTCTGAAGAAATTGCGGAGCGCATTTCCGGAGCTTGGCACGCCAGCAGAGAGGATGTTGAACCCGTGCATCGGGCGCTGCAAGAGCATATCGTGCAGCCGGGCGATACCCTTTGGAAGCTATCAAAGACGTACGGAATGACGGTGAGGGATTTGATGCGCCGCAACGATTTATCGCGCGATTTTCTGCACATTGGCCAGATTTTGCGCATCGATCTGTCCAATACCCCGTCACTTTAAGGCGAGGGATCCCAACCCCCCGCGCTGTATCCGTGGCAGCGCGAAAGGCGCCGCAACGCGAGCCAAGTTCCCCTCAATGCCCCGAACTTTGCCACGACCTCGTAAGCGTATAGGCTACAGGTAGGGGAAAATCGGCAACATCGACCAAACATTGGGGAGATCGCGCAGCGATACGCGGCGATGAGCGCCAAGAGGGGGTATTTCACAACCACCCCTCTTGAAAGATCTGCGAGCGCTGCATCATCTCGTCGAATAACCCACTTGATTTGCCATAGGCTCTTTCTAAGTTTTCGCGGTGAAATACCTCGGAAGTGGGGCCATTGGCGATGAGGGACGTGCTGAGAATGATGAGGGAATCGAAGATCTGCCGCACGGTAGTCAAGTCGTGATGCACGCAAAGCAGCGTTTTTCCCGCATCGCGCAATCCGCCGAGAATTTTAATCAGCTCCGATTCCGTCGTCATGTCGATACCCGCAAAGGGCTCATCTAAAAAGTAGAGATCGGCTTCTTGCACGAGCGCCCGCGCGAGAAACGCACGTTGCTGCTGACCCCCTGAGAGCTGGCCGATTTGTCGATCGCGCAATTCCCATAACCCGACTTTTTCCAAAGCGCTTTGAGCCGAAAAGCGGTCCTCTTCGGTCAATCGTCGCAAAGGTCCCCTTTTGCGATATCTCCCCATGAGCGCCAAGTCAAAGGTGGTGATGGGGAAATCCCAATCGACCGCACTTCTTTGGGGAACATACGCGATGCGACGGCGCACTTCATCATCGAGCGGGCGACCGAAAACCTCGATTTGACCGGCTAAGGGCTTGACAAGACCCACCAATGCTTTGATCAAAGTGCTCTTGCCCGCGCCATTTGGACCGATAATGCCGACTAATGAGCCAGTTGAGGCGCAAAAAGACACATCCCATAAGATGGCCGCTCGATCGTAATTTACGCTCAATTGCTGAACGTTCAGAGCTATGTTCACGCGTCTTTTTGGGGGGTTAAATTTGCCAAAATGATTTTTGCATTAGATGCGATCATCTCTAAATAGGCGCGATAGCCCAATGGTCCCACAACGTACGGAGGCATCGTATCGCCGTAGATTCTCTCCTTGGCGAGCCGCAGCGGCAACTGCTTGGATCGCGCCGACTGCACAATTTTCGAAAGCGATTGGTGGTTGACGTTGCTCTCGGCAAAGACCACGGGCACCCGATGTTGCATCAAGTACTGCAGTGTGCGTTGCATTTGCTGAAGGCTTGTTTGACTTTCGGGGGCAAGGCCCTCGGGAGACATGACCCGCTGCGCCCACACCTCATTCTCCATCTCATGGGCTTCTGCCAAATAGGCCCGCGCAAAATAGCGAAATGCATCATGAGTCGTCACCAAATAGCGCCGATCGCCCGGAATGCGCTGCATATCCTCTCGAACGCGCGCATGTGTCTCATGGAACTCTTGCCGAATGCGTTGTGCCCGCATTTGAAACTCCTCACCGTGATGAGGCAGTAGTCGAGTCAACTCCTGACAAATGGGCTCCAAAAAGCTCGACCACAGTGCGATATCCATCCACAGATGGGGATCTGGCGATCCTCCTGAATGCAGTACGCTTTTGGGCCTTTGCTCCAGCAGCCATTGGCCCAAACACAGGCCCTTGGAGACAGTGGTCAAACTCGCCGCAAGGCTCGGCCCATGCTCCAGCCCGAGTCCAAGGTAGAAGACGATACTCGCTCGGCGCATCTTTTCCTGATCACCCTTGACGAGCTGGTAGCTGTGCGGATCGAGTTCGCCGACGATCAAACATTCGCTGTCGACTCTACCTCCCGCAACGGCGCTCACAAGAACCTCAATGGGCGCTATGGTCGATAAGATCTTCAATCGCGACCCAGCAGTAGAAGTTCCCCCTTTAATTTGACAACCGCAGACGACAAAGATCCATAAAGCCCAGCTCAGTCCTTTGAATCCCCTAAAGTAACTACGAGCCGTCACGCAAAATTCCCCCTTCCAAATCTACATCAGTCTACAGCTTGGGCGATTAGGGGGACAATTGAGCCCGCGCGTTTTGAAAAGCAGCGCGGGGTAGCGCCCATATCCCCTCGATTTTCGCTTCCGGGTTGAGCAGTTTCTGACGCGCGTCTCTTTAAATAAGGGCAAACGCATCAGCCGTTCAGCGCGATTGCGAAACAAAACGATCTGGGTCTTGGCGCCAAGACAATTGACCGGGAAAAGTTTTCATTTAAAAGATTTAGACCATGTGTACACTAATGCATCGCTGCGGGATGAACAAAGGCGCGCCAATATCTCCTCCAAGCGCGAAATTAGAAGTGTACATCGCGTTGAAATACGCAAATGGACAAGTACCCAAAATGCTCCAAATGGGACCTCTTAGCCAGAGGGTAGAAGAAAAATTCTGCCACATGTTGCAAGAAAACAGCATTCTCACTAAATTAATCTACAAATCGTACCCTAGCTAATTCCTCACGCAACTTTTGATTTTTGGAACAAGCCAACTCAGGGAGTACCAACATGAGTCAACAAACAGCAACCCCCTCCGGTTTTACGGATTATATGAATAAATCATCAGCCACACTCGAAGACGCAATTAGCAATGCCATTCGCAAAATTGGCGGCCACGGTGAAAACGACATTTGTCGCTACCTACCCGCTGCGAACGGGGGCTACATGCACCACTTTACGTTGAAAAAGATGAAACAAGAACAGCCCCAAGAACTGCAGGAAATGATTTCCAAGTTCATTCTTCACACAGACGATCCCGATATTCTCGCGCCCAAGCAAAGAGCTCCTCGCGGATCACGCAGAAAAAAAGAGCACGTTCAACTCAGTAAGGGAGCTATCGACAAGCTTCTAAACTACGCCAGAGCTGCAAATGATCAGGAAATGATCAATTTGCTGACCCCTAAAA
>CAXTAX010000018.1:0-8710 GCA_964241995.1 uncultured bacterium
AGGAGGATCAAAATGCCAAGCTTGGCGCCACAAAAAAGGAGCGAGATCAAAGAGGTTGGTGCTTAATGAGTGAACGCAGAATTTCTGCGTGGGATTTTTTCAGAATACGTCTTTAAAAGCTGTCTACTCTGCAGCTGCGATGGCCATGACCGACTCGGAGTTACATCAAGTACTCAGCATGTATTGAATGGACCTCTTAACCTCTCAAAAAGCTCCACCATGGGTCACAGTGGATTGCTCTACCCGCAACTAGACCCCTCACCAAAGTCGGACGTACTAAAACGAGGACAAAGAGACAGCCAATTCGGGACTTTGATCAAATCAGCAGCAAAGAGGGTTAGCGGCGATTTTCCAAAAGATGCTGCAAAGCAACTCTTAAGCGCTCGAGCGTTTGTTGCGCGAGGTCTCGGAGTCGGAAAAAAAAACCCGCAATTTTTCCATGAGCTCACCACGACGCTTGTATTGATTGGGGGTTTCGCTTTCGGAAAATTGGCGCAGTAAATCTCGCTGCTTTTCTGTGAGCTTTTGGGGGATTTCCACTTGAATTTTGACGAGTAAATTGCCCCGACCGCGTCCGTAGACACTTGGAAAGCCCTCTCCGCGTACAGAGAGGACTTTACCCGGTTGCGTGCCCTCGGGAATTGCGAGCTTGCAAATCGAGCGAAATGTCGAAATGTCTTTTTTGCAGCCAACGGCAGCTTCGGAAAACGTCAGGGGGAGAGTCAGAACTAAATTATCGCCGTCGCGCTCGAAGATCTCATGTGGCTGCACGTGCATCTGCACATAGAGGTCGCCTCGCGGCCCTCCCCCTTCTGCTGCATCGCCGTAGCCAGCTATGCGCAACTGCATTCCATCGCTGATTCCCGCAGGCACTGAGATGGAGACCGCCTCGCGTTCGCGCTGCCGCCCCCGACCATCGCATCTTTTGCAGGGATTGGAGATGATGCTGCCCTCGCCGCGGCAGCGGGGGCATGTAGTGGCCATCGTGAAAAATCCGCGATTTTGCACGATTTCCCCTGAACCTCCGCATTGCACGCAGGATCGCTTGGCTCCAGGTGTCGCTGCGCCACTTCCAGAGCAAGTTGAGCAGATGACCCAAGCGGGAATCGTGACTTCTTTTTTGACTCCTTTAAAAGAGTCGGCGAAGCTTACATCGAGACGAATCTTTTTGCTCGCGCCGCGTGCTGTGCGCTCTGTATCTGGTCCTGAGCCACTCCCTCCGAAAAAATCGAAGATTGAACCACCGCCACCACCTGATGAGCCAAATGCGCCCATGAACGTGCGCAGTGCATCATCCATCGACTCAAACTGCGGTCCGCTGGCTGCAGGCCCACCACCGTGGGTGAATGCTTGTTCCCCATGGCGATCATAAAGCTGCCGCTTTTGCGGATCGCTCAGTACTTCGTAGGCCTGAGAGATCTTCTTGAACTTTTCTGCAGCTTGCGGATCATCGGGATTGCGATCGGGATGAGAGTGCATCGCTTTTTTGCGATACGCGCGTTTGATGTCGTCCTGAGTCGCATCACTCGCAACGCCCAGTGTGGTGTAGTATTCGCGTGACATGTAGTGGATTTAGAGTTTGCTGCGATGGAACGCGATGGTATCGCTTCCAATGCGCTCAGCGTTTGTACTTAAGAGCCGCTTTGGACTTTGCTCGTTTGCGAATCGAGGGTTTTTCGTAAAAGCGTTTTCCTCGAGCCGCTTTCATGATGCCTTCTTTGTCGATTTTCTTTTTCAGGGCCCGTAGCGCCTTATCGACAGTGTCTCCGGGGCGAAGCCGCACATTTGGCATTCGAATTGTCTCCTGGTCTCGGTTAAGTTGACTCGTGAATGATCATTGCTTTACGGTGACGACCACCCCATACGCTCTTTTCCTAAGGAAAAGGTGTAGGCAAAAGAACATCTTCAATTGGCGAAATATACAAAGTAAAAGCGCGCGCCCAGCATTAAGTGCTTTGGGTAAAAGCGCTACTTCGAATTCTTTAAATGAATCGTACCCCAGTGGAGATTTGCGATCAACGCAACGCTTCTCAACTCCAATAAAAACCATGTGGACAAACTCAAGGTGAGTGACCAAAGGTCATTCTCCTTCGAGATGCGGCGGTTCAATTGGCGCGGGGCGCTTAGAGTGTTCTTCCGTAGCCGGTTTTGGTTGTATATGCGGAGTATCAGGCGCAGAGCTGCGCAAAATGGCTTCTACAGCATCAAGTGATGAGGGCTCCGCGCGCAGCACCTGGCGAGGTTCTGGCGAAAATTGCGCGCCCTCTTTTCCCTGTTCATTCATCACTTCGGATACGAATCGGGTAGGAGGGGGCACGAGATCGTAGGTCTTCACCGAGCCTGGTGAGGTGGGAGCATCGGACTCAGATAGGTCATAGGATGGAGGCGCTCCATCGCTTGACCCCACCTTTAAATTGCCACGCGTTGCACTATCATCTGTGGGGGAACGGCGACGCGAGCGCTTGCGACGTTCCCATGCAGCATCACCCTCTGGGGCATCATTAGAGTCAACGCGTTTGGGCTCGCGAGAACGGTCCTTGCTAGCTGTTGAAGATGAAGATTTTTTTGCGTCTCTTGGCTGCGACTCTTTCACAGACTTCGCGCGTTCATAGGTTGCGTGCTTGAGCGGGGCGCGTGTCTCGCGCATTTGCTCTACGGTAAAATCCGCTGCGGGTACTAAAAAAGGGCTAAGCCCCTCTAGAGATCGGTAAAAGGGAATAGTTCCGAATAAAACGAGTTCAAGAGCATCTACTTGGTAATCACTTTGGTCTGAACGCGTCCCTTTGACTTGGAGTTTGTACCCTTCTTTAGGAGTGATGATCGTCTCGATGATGGGCTGTCTAGTAAATTGCACGAGAATTTCCTGCGGTAGTGGGCGGCATACTCTTCGGCAAAGTCGAGCATCCTAGAATTGGCGGGGATAAGTTGCGCATGTGGAAGGCGATGCGGAGCATTTGGGGATAGAAACAATGATCAATTGCGCGCTTTGCGCTTATAAATATTCGATCACACAATGCATGGAAGCATCACCGCGACGGGGGCCGAGCCGCAAAATCCGAGTATAACCCCCAGCGCGCGTTTCAAATCGGGGCCCTAAATCTTCAAAAAGTTTACGGATCACCGTTCGATCGTCATTGTAAGGAGTCAAGTCTCCCGATTTGACGCGCTTGATTTCTTTGGGATCAAGGCGATTGTAGCGCACCATCATCATCGCATCGGCACGTCTTCGCGCAGCGAGATTGTTTTTCTTTGCAAGGGTAATGAGCCTGTCGGCGTGGCGCCGAAGCTCTTTGGCTTTGGTCACCGTAGTGCGGATACTATTGTGCACGACAAGTGACTTGAGTAGGTTCGCGACTAATGCCCGGCGATGAGCAGATCCTCGACCAATTTTGAACGAGTACTTGCGATGTCTCATACGCGCTGAGCCCTCTCTTCAAGGTGGGTTTGAACAAATTCTCGAATATTTTCGCGATTGAGGCCAAACGACGTTAAATCCATACCTAGATGTAGACCCATCTCGGTGAGCTTTGCCTTAATCTCACTCAAGGATTTTTTGCCGAAATTGCGAAACTTCAGTAACTCCGATTCGGGCTTAGTCACAAGCTCACCGACGAACTCGATTTCTGCGCCAGTCAAGCAGTTTGAAGCCCTTACGGAAAACTCGATGTCACTGATGCGAAGTGCTAGCTTGGCCATTAATTCGTCTGCATCTCGGCTAAGCGCTCCGCCTTGCTCATCGAATGTCAAAGGAGGCGCTTGAAGCTGATCGAAAACCCCGAATTGAGAAATACCGATTTGCGCTGCAAATGAGACGGCTTCGACGGGACTGATCCGTCCGTCCGTCTCAACCTCGAGGATGAGTCGATCGAAATCCGTGTCTTGGCCCACTCGGGTGTTTTGCACGTAGTAATTCACCAAGCGCACGGGGGAAAATGCCGCGTCCAGCAACATTTCTCCCTCTAATGCCTGCTCGATCTCATGGCGCTCAGATGTTGTGTAGCCCCGACCAATCGCCAAGCGAAAATCAATGTCTAAAGCGAGGGGACGTGTCACCGTGAAAAGCAAAAGATCTGGATTGACGATCTCGACGCCCTGCTCTTGCATCAATCTGCCAAGCGTCACTTCAATCGATTTACCATGGGCGTCTAAATCCTCTTGGGTAATCTCCAATCTAGTGGAAAATAAACGCGGTTCATGGGAACCCAAATCCTCCCGCAAAGGAAGCTTGCGCAACAAGGCGGATTTGAAATTGAGGATGATATTCGTAGCATCTTCGACAATTCCCTCCATCGCCATGAACTCATGAGGGATGCCTTCGATACGCAAGCCAATGATCGCTGGAGACTCAATGGAGTTGAGCAAAATGCGACGAATGGCATTGCCCATCGTGTGTCCGTACCCGCGCTCGAATGGTTCAACGACAAAGCGCGCAAATGTAGGTGTATAGCTCGTCTCGTCGACGTTGATGCCTCGTGGCATCACAATGGGGTGGTAGACGACCGTCATGTTCTGGTAACTCTGCTCTCGGCTTAAACTCTGCGCCTTTTTCGGGGGCGGCACCCGTTGTGTGCGACGGGAGTCTTGTCGCGAATAATGTTGATGATCAATCCAGAGGATTGCACACCTCGTACGGCTGCTTCGCGGCCTTGGCCCGCGCCGCTTAGGTTGACTTCCACCTCTTTCATGCCCATTCCCATCGCCGCTCTAGATGCTTCTAAGGCAGCGACAGTCGCGGCGTAGGCCGAGGACTTGCGCGATCCCTTGAAGTTGACCTTACCGGCTGATGTCCAACTCAGCACATTGCCAGCTGGATCGGTGATTGTGACAATCGTGTTATTGAATGAAGCCAAAACATGTACGATTCCCATGGGGACTGTACGCTGTTGTCTTTTCTTAACTCTGGGGCTTTTTCGCCCCGACTTACTCGATTGGCCAGTTGTTGATTTGCTCACGCAAAACTCCTATGCGGGCTCATGGTGTGTAAAGCGCTGTCACCGCCTTCGTTAGCCTTTGACAGCTTTTTTCTTGTTGGCCACTGTCTTTTTCCTTCCCTTACGCGACCGAGCATTCGTACGAGTTCTCTGCCCTCGAGCGGGGAGACCCATTCGGTGGCGCAAACCTCGATAAGAATGGATCGAGATGAGGCGTTTGATATTGCCCTGCACTTGGCGCCGCAAGTCTCCTTCAACGACGAATTGAGATTGCAGCAAAGAGTTGATGCGAGCAATTTCGGATTCGGTCAAATCCCTTGTGCGCATTCCTGGGTCTAAACCCAGTTCTTGGGTGATCTTGGCGGAAAGTGTTGGTCCAACGCCAAAAAGGTAGCGCAGACTAATCTCTAATCGCTTGTTGTCCGGAATGTCGACTCCGATAATGCGTGGCATGTTGACTCCTACAACCTAGTAAGCGAATGAAATATACTGGAACTGCGAAAAAAAAGCTATCTGATTTTGATGCGAGGGCTGCGCATGTATCCCTCATAGCGCCTCATCATTAAATTTGATTCGATCTGCTTGGCCGTATCGATGACAACGCCCACGAGGATGAGAAGCGAAGTCCCCCCAAAAAAATTCGTGATGGAGAAGTCGACATTGAGGCAGGTGTTGATCAATTGTGGAAAAGTCGCCAGCCCTGCGAGAGATAACGCGCCAATCAAAGTGATTCGATGCATAGCGTGTTCCAAAAACTCTTGTGTCGGCTTTCCCTGGCGAATCCCGGGGATAAACGCGCCATTTTTTTTCATATCAGACGCGATTTGATCGGGGTGAAATTGTGTAGCTGTCCAAAAGTAACTAAAAAAGAGAATCAGGAGGACGTAGAGAATGGTGTACGAGCTCGTCCCTGGCATCAATGCAGAAGCAAACTTACCCACCCAGTTGCCACCACCCAAAAACTGCCCCATGGTCGCTGGAAACATCAGTAGTGAGGAGGCGAAAATCACCGGCATAACACCTGCGTAGTTGACCTTGAGGGGCAAAAAGGAAGTCCCCCCAAGCGTTTGTTGTCGGCCACTCGATCGGCGGGCGTATTGAAGCGGCACTTTACGTTGCCCCTGAATGACAAGGACCGTTGCTGCGAGAATAAAGACAAACAGGCCCAGGAGCAAAGTGAGCTTCCAAACACTCAACGATCCAGGCTCTTGAGAGTCGAGATTGAGCTGATGGAGAATATCTCCCAGTGATCGAGGCAATGAGGAGACAATACCAAGTCCGATGATCAAACTAATCCCATTGCCGATACCCCGCTCAGTGATTTGTTCACCGATCCACATGATCAACATGGTGCCAGCCGTCATCGACAACATAAACGTGAGGTAAAAGAGCCAAGGGAAGTGCACTGTGCCCGTGGTGAGGAACTCCGGTGCGATAATACCGGGAGTTTGAGTGTTGATTTGCACGGCGTAGCGGGCATAAAAGGCCGATTGCAGCCAAGAGATGAGCAATGTACATCCCCGTGTCCAGCGCCCGATTTTGCGGCGAGCAGTCTCGCTGTTTTCCTTCATCTCGCGCTGCAAACCTGGAAAGATCGCAATGGCCAATTGAAGGATAATCGATGCGGAAATGTGGGGCATAATTCCCAAAGCCCCCACCGTCATCTGCGCAAACGCTCCACCAGAGAAGATATCGATCATTTGGAAGAGGTTTTGTGCACCTCGGCTCGCATTCCGATACAAGGATAGTGCGACTTCAGCATTGATGCCGGGAACAGGGATAAAAGAACCCAAACGACATGCTGCAAGTAGCAGTAAAGTCGTAGTGATTTTTTTCTTCAAATCTCCAGCGCGCAAGGCGCGCATCATTTCTGCCAGCATCGCTAGATCGCCTGTGATCGATTGAGGTAAAAGGAGGGGGAATTGCCCGATGTGATCAAACGGGCAATGCGTTTAGGACAGGGAATACTCAACGCCCAGAGCATCGAACTTTTCTCGTGCGCTTTTGGAAAGTGCATTGCACTCAACGCGCACTTTTTTGGTGAGATCTCCGCGTCCGAGTACTTTGAGCTTGCCCGCTAACGACTTGAGATATCCCTTTTGCCGAAGGGTCATGCGATTGATGACATCCCCTTCTTGAAACAACTCTTCAATGCGATCGAGGTTGATGACATGCATGTCCTGTGCAAAACGGCCACGCGTAAAACCCCGCTTAGGGAATTTTTGATACGTAGGGGTGTTTCCACCTTCGTTGCCAATACGTCTTTTGTACCCAGAACGACTTTTGGCACCTTTTTGGCCGCGTCCGCTTGTCTTCCCGAGACCTGAGCCGATGCCTCGACCAACGCGCTTCACACTTTTTCGCTTGTGTACACTTGGGGTTTTATCGCCCGTTGCCATAACTACGCTCTCCTGCGCATCTTTTTGATCTGCTCGCGATTTTTCAAGCTCTTGAGCGCTCTGAACACAGCGCGAACTTGGTTGAGACGATTGTTAGAACCATAGAGCTTTGTGACGATGTCTTTGATGCCAGCGAGCTCAAGTACACTGCGCACCGATGATCCCGCGACGACCCCAGTTCCCGAAGGTGCTGGTTTCATCATCACGGTCGTTCCGTCCCAATACGTTGTCACTTCGTGAGGGATAGAGTCTCCACACCTTTCAAAGCTAATCAGATTTTTTCTGGCTAACTCTCCACCTTTTCGAATGGAGTCGGAAAGTTCATTGGCTTTTGCTAGTGCATACCCGACTTTGCCCTGACCATCGCCAGCGAGGACAAGTGCGGAAAAACTGAATTTCCTACCCCCCTTCACCACCTTGGAGCAGCGGTTGATGTGCAGCACCTTTTCGTTTGTGTTGCTCTTTTCGCGTTCCTTACTCATGTGTTTCTTACCTGTCTCAGGACTGGGAATTAAAATAGTAGGCCGGCTGCGCGCGCAGCGTCTGCGAGCGTCGCGATGAGACCGTGATAGGGGTAGGGACCTCGATCAAAGACGACCTTTTCGATGTTTTGCGAGCGCGCCCTCTCTGCAATTGCAGTTCCCAGAAATGCCGCAGATTCCTTACTTTTTCCGGTCAAATTGGCCTCTTTGACAAACTTTGCCGAAGTGCAAATTCCGGCAAGAGTTTTTCCAATCTGATCATCGATTAGCTGCACGTAAAGATGCTCGTTGCTCTTAAAGACGGATAACCTTGGGCGGGAAGCATCACCGCGAACGCGCTTGCGAACGCGCAATTTCCTTTTAGAGAAAAGGATTTGTTTTCTTTTGAGTTGATTGTCCATATCCCGATTATTTCTTTCCTTTACCGGCTGATTTGCCCGCTTTGCGGCGCACATGCTCTCCTAAGTAGCGAATTCCCTTTCCCTGATAAGGTTCGGGTTTGCGCTGAGAACGCACATCGGCGGCGAATTGCCCCACTTTTTGCTTGTCAATTCCCGAAACTGTGATCTGTACGTTTTTTTCCACAATCACACGAATTTGCTCGGGGATGGTGAGAAGGGTTGGGTGCGATTTACCGACTTGCACATCGAGCTTTGCACCTTGAACGCTTGCTCGATATCCAACTCCGATCATCTCCAAACGCTTTTCAAAACCCTTACTGACGCCCTCAACCATATTCGCGATGAGCGCTCGGGTCAATCCAAAAAAGTTTTTGTCCCTCTTTCTCCAAGACATCGGTTGAACGCGCGCTTCGGAGTTTTCTACGAGGACTTCAAAGCCCTCGAGAAGCTCTTGAGAGAGCTCCCCTTTGGCCCAGCTCGGCAGCGTTCCTATGCCA
>CAXTAX010000019.1:0-8469 GCA_964241995.1 uncultured bacterium
CCGTACCCTCAGCCCTATGTTGCCAACTTGGGCTCTACTTGGGCTTCAGATTTGATCTGCCCGCTGGGGCGATGATCAGTGTGACCGCTGGATGCGCGCACGGAATAAGCCTTATGGCCTCGAGCACGAGCAGATGGCGAAGAAGATGAGGGCTGTGGGACTTTAAAAGGCGCTTCTAGACTCTCTTCGCGCTTCCACGAGGACCTGGGAAATTTGTGTTCCGAGGTGGAGATATTCGCTCGTAACCCGCTCGTCATACGCGCGCATCTCAACATGTGCCAATTGCACCTTCCAGCGCCTTTCCACTTCAAGCTCCACGCACAAAACCAGTAATACCGGAAGGCCCCATTTGAAATAAGATCTGTAGGGAATCTCCTGATCAGTCCACCACATTCGATAGCTCAATACCGCTGTAGAAAAAAGGAGTATGGCCTGGACAAGACGGCGCTCGATGTAAATTAGATTCTTTTTCGCAAATAATGACGCATGGCATTTTCGGTGAAACTTTTCGGTGCGTGTGCGTACATTTGCTAACATGTATTCTCTAATGCGCTCAATGTCTGCGCAATGCAGTTCGCTGGTGCACTGGCGTAAAGTCCATCTATCAAAGCTGCCTGGTCGATCTAACCATCCTTCAAGATGCCTAGAGCAGGCTTGTTGAGCGATCTCAAAATGAGACGATAAATGCGCTGTAGGGGTCATAAGATTGCGAAATTGAGTGCGTCATCAAAATGGTCTCCTGCAATTTCAAATGCAAGCGGACAAAGTTCAGTGACTGCTTTTCTTAGTTTGCAGTGCCTTCCCCCAATCTTGCTACCACTGCGCAATAGGTGGGATGGGAGATGCTGGCAAACTCGAAAAGAGTAATATTGAACTTACGGCTACCGGTAAGGGGGGGCTTTCTTTGCAAAGATGTTGAATTGGTTGCTCAGATATGAGGAAGTTGGCTGTAACATCTTGAGGGCCTGGGCCCAAGCTTGGGCAGCATTCACTGGAAATGGGGAAAAGCTCATTCGACGGTGTCCAATTGGCTGCGTAGTAAACATGGATAAACCCCTCGACCTGCAGATTTGAGCCAATGCAATCATTTTCAATGAATTGCTAATCTATGAAAATAATTTATTCCCAAAAAAACCGAGAAGGCTCTGCTAGGTCTTCTTCGAGAAGACTTTCGATTTTCATATAATTTTTGTAATAATACTCTATGGCTTGTAAGGAGTAGCTAAGAATTTCTTTTTTTCTTCGTGCAGCTATGCAGTCCCCCTCGTAGGATTCTTGGGCATAAAGTTCTTTTTCCCAAATCGGCATTTCTCTGCTTTGAAGAGATGCAAGGTAAAGGCAATTTCTCCACCAAATGCCTATTATTTCCGCCACCGCTTCATCAATGGCATTAGTTTGCGCTTTTTTAATACATTGATTTTGCAAATCACTAACTCTTTGCTTTTTTCTATCAAAATGAGCAAAAGCTATTTTCAAAATTGGAGTCGCCCGAAATGCTGCTATCGCTGCGAAATAAACTCGCAGCATCAAGCTAAAGCCATGTTTCTGTGCGCCACCGTTGAACTGAGTTCGCTCAAAAAGAGTCACTGGAACGAGTGATTTGCTGTTCGGCTCGGACCATGTGGTAGTTGGCTGTAGCATCTTGAGGGCCTGGGCCCGAGCTTGAGTGGTGTTCGTTGGAAAAGGATGAAAATCCATTGGACGGTGTTCGATTGGTTGCATTGAAAACATGAATAAACTCCTCTTCTTGAAGGTCATTTGGATTTACGACGTTCGTAATCTCGCTATTTTGTAAAGGCTCCTGCTGATGCAACTGACTAGCGGCTGATTGCATCAATTCCGGCACGGACCGCTCGGAAGGGTTGCCCTTCATTGCCGCGATTAAGGCTTCAAATTTTGCCTCAATGCGCTGCACTGTATTTTGGGTAGCACGAAGTTCAGCTCTTGTAAGGTCAAGCTGCATATCTGCTGTTCGACCCCTAGTTTTTTCCCGATTGAGATCTTCGCGTAACCCGGCGTTGGTTTGGCTTAGATTGATGACTGTAGCTTCATTCTCCCTTCGGATAATATTTGTGAATACGCGATTGACTAACCGATAGCTTGCAGCTGTAGCTTCACTTTCAAAGGCCCTCTCTTCATTCTTAAGTGCCTTTGCTTCATTAGCTTGGATATCATTACTCAAGGCTTCAGCAATTTTGTTAGCTGAATCGAGATCTGTACGCAAATTAGTAGCTACTGCCATTACATCATTAAGATTCTCGTCTATTTTTGAGATCGTATCATTTGCCAAATTGCGCTCGTGGGTAACTCGGTTGAGATCCCTTTGCAGCCGATTAGTTGCGATAAGCGTGCCCAAAGCTTCTTCGATCTGTTCGCGCACACGACGA
Organism: uncultured bacterium; assembly: GCA_964241995.1. GTDB lineage: Bacteria > Chlamydiota > Chlamydiia > Chlamydiales > Parilichlamydiaceae > CAXTAX01. The sequence goes on from CAXTAX010000019.1 coordinate 2,388, forward strand.
GTTTTACTCTGATAGTCGTCCGCATGGCGTTGGATTGCTCGCCTTCTTTTTGCGGGAGTGGCTTCAAGATATGTATTGTAGCTAGCTGCACCACCAAAGGCAATACAGAGAGCTCCGCCCGTTCCAGCTGCTGCCATAGTAATGAGCCCGCCAGAGCTCAAGGCGGCGAGTGTGCAATATGTACTTCCGCTGACCGCTGCTGTACCTTCACCTAAGCTTTTGAGCAGTAACCATCCATCGGATTTTTGTGCGTGTTGTTGCATCGTGCACATGCGCTTTGATTCACAGACCTTAGCATCAGCAACCGTTACGGCATGTCTTTGAAGACGTCTTAGCGCTTCTTCGGCAAGGACGCGCGCACAAATCATGAGTTGAGTAGGTCGAAACTCTTCTCGATGGTCGAGCCATCGAACAATTTTAATTTGGATATACTGCTCTTCGAGCGGAGCACCCTGCGGTGCGAGTTGGTGATTTTGAAACGTAGCAATAGACATAACACATCCCAAAGGTTTACTTTTTGTCTTATGCGCGAGGTTTGCCCTGCGCTTGGTAACTAGAATAAAAAAGGGTGTGTTTTTTGACAAATAAAGAAAAGGTCTTTCCTAAAACCACCCCCAGAATGATCCTAGAAGGGGTTTTTGCATTGAGCATAGTGGACGTCTCGCAGCTGCAATGAGGTAGTGTCCATCTGAAAATAAGAAAGTGTCAGCCATCGGATATGCCGCATCTTTCAAATCTATCCGGCGGCGTGAGGCTTCTTTGCAGTGTTACATAAATCCCAGCAACGCCTACACAGCTTTATCGGTGTCAAGCACTGCTGTGATCTATGAACCGCTCAGTACGCGTTATCTACAAGATTTCCAACAATCAACTTTGCTACAACCGCAGTTTAGTCAGAGATGGGAATATGGATACTTTTCTTTGAATAGACTCAAAGCAACTTTGCTGGACATCCCCAAAATGAGTTGCTAAATGGGTTGCAGAGATGAAGATGTTGAGGGATTGTGAGCGAGAAGCGCATAGTCTCCTACTACCTAAAATGTACCTTGATAGTGCGTAGTAAAGTGCACCTTTGCGATCTAATCTAGCAAATACACTAAAGAAGGTACTAGGCTTGTCGGCTTTTTACGTACGCGATCAATGGATCGAGCCCGCGCAATGTCACCCTAGCAATAGCCTGTAGGCTTCCGATGCTTAGCGGTAGGCCGCCGATTTGATAACGCTGGGCAGCTAAACGCAACAGGCGGTGGCATTCCTTATTTGGGCTCGGGTCGTGATGAACGCCACCCGCCGTATTTGCGGCATAGCTTATCAAATCCTTTATGGTCATCGGACTCTGTTGCACGTACGAGACTACGTGTTTGATGTAATCAGTTAAATTAAGGTGAACCGAGGGTGCGCCGGTACGGCACGTCTTCGGGTCTATGCCGTCTTCGAGGGAATATATCTCTGTGTGTTGATCGACCAATTGGCTAAATTGTCCAACATGGAATGATAGCTTTAGTTCCTTAGGTTTCACCGCACTGGCAAGATCGTGTTTGTCCAACAGGACTTGTCGTAAATATCCCGATAGATCCAGCATATCGCCTTCATCGTGGCTAGTCGCTAACTCAGCGATTTGTTCGCAGCGTCTGAGTAACAGGCGACCGAGGGGCATGGGGTGAGGTTGATACATATGTCCGCATTTTTGCCTTGAAGTGCCTTCTCCAATTGGCTGTGGATGGGAAATGCCGGGAAATTCGGAAAGAGTGGGATTTGAACCCACGGTACCCGTGAGGGTACGCATCCTTAGCAGGGATGTGCCTTCAGCCGCTCAGCCATCTTTCCAAGTCATTTCGACTAATTTGCCATGTTCTGGCATTTTGCTGCACTTAGAGGGCAGTCACATGCGCTCAATATCCATCGCTAGCCTAGAGCAAACGACTGAGGCAAAATGAGCCCCGCTCGCTGCAGTACTTGCGCCCCTCTCCGCGCTATCAGCTCGCGCAACTTAGCAGCTTCACCCCCAAACTTTTTGAGCCCGAATATGGCAAACGCACCCCTCAAGCTCCCCCCCAATTCGCGAGATGCCGAGATGATGGTGCTCGGCTGCATGTTGACGAGCATCAACAGCCTCAACGTGGGCGCGGATGCTCTTGTCGATGGGGATTTTTACTTTCCCGAACATCGCCTCATCTTCGCCGTTCTCAAAGGGGCCTACAAAGCCAACCAACCAGCAGACGTGCACCTGGTGAGCGAAGAGCTCAAACGGCAAGAGCGGCTCGAAAAAGTCGGCGGTGTGGCCTTTGTCGCGGGACTCGCGCAATTTTCGGGGACGAGCGCCTACGTCGAACAGTACATCGAAGTCGTCAAGAGCAAGGCGATTTTGCGCCGCATGATTGAAGCGGCGCAAATCGTAGAAAAAGACGCTTTGGAAGAGCCCAAAAGCGTCACAGATGCTCTCGACGAGGCGCAGTCGCGATTTTTTCAGATCAGCCAGCGCGCCCGAACAGATAGCGGTGTTTTGGTTGGAGATTTGCTTAGCGGTGTGCGCTCGATCTCTCAAGTGCCCTACCTCCAAGAATTGGAAACTCGGCAGGAAAAATTCCGCAATCGAGAACCGGGAGACTTGGGCATTACGGGGCTTCCCACCCAATTCGTCGACCTCGATCGCATGTTGAACGGGCTCGGCGAATCCAACCTCATCATCTTGGCTGCACGCCCCGCGATGGGAAAGACCGCTTTAGCTATCAATATCGCCGAAAATGTCTGCTTCAACACCAAGTCGCCAGTGGCCATTTTCTCTTTGGAGATGACCTCAGAACAGCTCGTCCACCGCATGATCTGCTCGCAATCAGAAGTTGAATCGGACAAGATTCGCACTGGATCCATTACTGGAGGTGAATATCAGCGCATCGTGCGCACTGTGCACGAGATGCAGTCTCATGCCATGTTGCTAGATGATCAGCCGGGATTGAAAATCTCCGATTTGCGGGCAAGAGCCAGGCGCATGAAGGAAACCCACAACGTGGGATTAGTCATCATCGACTACCTACAATTGATCAGCGGCTCGGGCAATGCGCGAAGCTTTGAAAACCGGCAAAACGAAATCTCGGAAATCTCCCGCATGCTCAAAACCCTAGCGCGTGAGCTGAGGGTACCCGTCATCTGTCTTTCACAGCTGTCGCGCAAAGTCGAAGAACGCCCGGGACACCGCCCGGTTATGAGCGATTTGCGGGAGTCGGGCAGTATCGAGCAGGATGCGGATGTCGTGCTCTTTTTGCTGCGCCGCGATTACTACAATCCCGACGATAAGCCGGGACTTGCCGAACTCATCGTCGCCAAAAATCGACATGGAAGTACAGGTGTGGTCCAACTGACCTACCGCAAACCGATCGCGCAATTCGCCAACTTTAGCCGCGATGACGAACCGGGCGAGGCTGCGGGGGAGAGCCGTCGGTGAAGTAGACTCGGTAAAACCGGAAGAAAGGGGCGGCCACTGGACAAATTCCATCCCTTACGCTAAGGTTTTGCCCAAGTAAATGCACTTGATGTGGAGCTCATCAACCGAACATGTCATCGGTCAAAAAGAAGCGTAAATTTAAGATCAACAAGCACAAGCGCAAAAAGCGCCGCAGAAGAGATCGCCACAAGCACAAGTACAAGTAGCCACTACTTGGCCTTGTGCTTCGTTTTCTAGGCGAATATTTTTCGGCTACTTGTCAGCTTTTCTTGCTATGGTGCAAGGGTAAGTAAACCTCACTTCATGGGCTCTCAAGTCCGAGATTTTACTCTCTTTGCACTTTCGATTTCCCATCTGTTTTTTCAACTGCTCGCTTTATGTGCGCAGCTTCTCCGATATATTTTTGCCGCGTACAAGCGCGACGCAACAAATGCAGTCAAATCTGTTAACATCAGTGTACGTACACTTTCGATTCAGAACGTGAGGATTCCATGTGGTTTTATCCTGAAACATTTGATGTCATCATCATCGGCGCTGGCCATGCGGGCTGTGAAGCGGCGCGCGCGAGTGCCAAGTTGGGCACACGGACTCTCCTCCTGACGATGAACGTCGATTTGATCGCCAAAATGAGCTGTAATCCGGCCATTGGAGGCACCGCTAAGGGGCAGTTGGTTCGCGAGATCGATGCTCTAGGTGGCTTGATGGGAAAGATCGCCGACCGCACTGCCATTCAATATCGCATGCTCAACGCCTCTAAAGGTCCAGCTGTGTGGGCTCCCAGAGCGCAAGTGGATAGGTGGCGTTACCAAACAGAAATGAAAGAGGAACTCGAGCGCACACCCAATCTCTTTATTGTGCAGGGTACAAGCGAGGATCTCCTGGTGGAAGATGGGCGCGTGCGCGCCGTGGTGACTCAAGAAGACATCGCCTACCGAGGCGAGTGCGTTGTCCTCTCTTCGGGCACGTTCCTACGCGGACTCATGCACATCGGCTCGCACCGCAAAGCGGGCGGCCGAGCGGGCGATCAGCCGGCTATGGGACTTTCAAGTGCTTTGACGCGTCTGGGATTTTCTTTGGGTAGGCTCAAAACGGGAACTCCACCGCGCATCAATCGCCAAACGGTCAATTTCGCAGCCATGGAGGAGCAGCCTCCACAAGATGGCATCGCCTTTTCCTTCGACGCCCCCGAAAAACGCCTGCCCCAATTGAGTTGCTACATCACGCAGACGACGCTTGCAACGCGCGCGATCATCGAACAAAACCTACACCGCTCGGCGCTCTACAGCGGCGAAATCGAGGGTACTGGCGCTCGCTACTGCCCCTCTATCGAAGATAAAGTCGTGCGCTTTGCAGACAAACAGACCCATCAAGTCTTCGTCGAACCCGAGGGCTTGAACAGTGAGGAGATGTACCTCAACGGCATCTCCTCTTCGCTACCCCTGGAGGTGCAGCTGCAGCTGGTTCACACCATTCCGGGCCTCGAGCGAGCCCACATCATGCGACCAGCGTACGCAATCGAATACGATGTCGCGCTATCGGGTCAGCTGCAGGCGAGCCTTGAAACGCGCCTCGTCTCCAACCTGTTTTTCGCCGGTCAAATCAATGGAACTTCAGGCTACGAAGAAGCCGCTGGTCAGGGTCTCATCGCCGGAATCAATGCCGCTGCCAAAGCGCTCGATCGCCCCCCCCTCATTCTCGGGCGCGGCGAGGCCTATCTAGGCGTGATGATTGACGATCTACTCACCAAGCACATTCAAGAACCCTATCGGCTCTTCACCAGCAGGGCAGAGCATCGCTTGTACTTGCGGCAAGACAATGCAGACTTGCGTTTGCGCGGCCGCGGCCATGCTTTAGGCCTCATCGACGAAAAGCAGCACGCAAGATGCGAGAAAAAGCGCACAGACATTGAGTTGGGGATGCGGCAACTGGCGCAAATGCAGCTGGGCGTTGCTGAAAAAAACTGTACAGGCGCGAAATGGCTAGCGCGCCCAGAAGTGAGCTACGTCAATTTACTCCGCGACTTCCCCTCACAGGTGCGGGACTGGGGAGAAGAGGTGAATTTTCAAATCGAAGTCGCTGTGAAGTACGCCGGCTATATCCAAAGGCAGCGCGCCGACGTCAGCCGGGTGCAACACCTTGAAACGATGCGCATTCCCCTAGATTTTGACTACGACGCTGTGCGGCATCTCGCCGCAGAAACGCGGGAGCAGCTGAACGCAAAGCGCCCCGACAACATCGGTCAGGCCCTTCGACTTGCGGGGGTGAGCAGCGCCGACATTCACCTTCTCTTAATCGCCTTGAAAAGGCGGGGGGCACACAGTACCGCTGCGTGCTCAACGAAAACATAGGGCGCTCGCCAAATTTTCAGTCTGGCAAAACAGGGCAGAATTGTCTGCTGAATTCTCTTTGGGTGCTTTACAAAAAAATGTGCATTTGGGGTGGCGCGACGCGTGCAACATTGTTACACTAATTTCGATCGCAGATTGGGAACCCTTGGCGTTTTGCGCTTCAACATCAATGCATTTTGAGGAGACACGACGTCGATGATGCCCCTGTTGGCATCGCGAGAAGCGTTTCCATCTTGAAGAAGTTCGGTTGAATTGAGCACACCGAGTCCCCAGTCGGCGATCTTTTTTTCCT
>CAXTAX010000020.1:0-8395 GCA_964241995.1 uncultured bacterium
CCGCAGAGCCCCGCTTCACAGCATCCTCGATATCTTCGGAATCGATGCACATGCAAAGAGATGCGCAACACGCCCGAATCGAGGTGCTAGCTTCACGGGTTTCATCATTTAAAGACGGGGAAATGAGAATGAATACTGGAGCCTTTCCCTTGCCGAAAAGCGCGCAATCTCCACGCGCTGTATCGCCTTCATCGATAGAGCCCCCTACGAGCACTTTTACCGCTCGCCAGCCTGCTTTGGATGACGAGAGAAGCGCAGCGACGAGGCTGTGGGCGCAACAGGGAACAAGCGGTAAGCCAGTTCCTACGCAGACACCTGCTACCCGCGCAGCGCCTCGACCTTTAGGGCCTAAAGAGACGCGCGTAGCAGCAGCAGGGGGCCTTCATCCAACACCGCCTGAGTCGAGGAAAAACTTCGAGCTTGAAACGCGCTCCAGAACACCCATGCGGCCAAGCAATCGTGAGGCAGCGCGTCAAAGCCCCAAAACGCCAAGGGAAGCGCCCGCTGCACGATCTCATGCGATGGATAAGGCAGGTCCGTCCACTTCGGCGGGGGCCCAAGGAAATGTCGCACGTCTTCGGCAAGAGTTGAAGATCGATACATTCACGACAGAGACTCTCGATCGCTTGATGCAGGCCAATCGCGCTCGGCTCGCCGAGATCGAAAAGCGAGGAGATCTAAAAGCGGCAAAGCGGGAGGTGGCTTTAGCGGGCACTGAGAAGGAAATGTTGCGAGTGATGCTCGAACAGATGAAAGCTCAAAACCTCGATCGAGGAGAATTGGACCAACATGCCTATAAATTCTACCACACCAAAGAAACGGATGCCCAACAAGTGTTTAATCGCCTCAATGTGTAGGTTTGCAGCTAAACGCCCGCCGCTTTAGATCTTCACGCACATATAGGGGAGCACCCTGAGCAGGAGGGGCAGCCTACGCACGACTGATCGAGGGCATTCCTTGAATTGGCGGCGCGATCATTTGCCAGCGCGCAATTGACATTCAATCGCTTGCAAGGCCATCTTGAGGGGCTTGAATGCGCTAGGCCTCATTTAAGCTATTGAAATCTTGCAAAGTTACCGCATCGACGCTTCATGGATCAAAGCTTTCTTTCCCGCTATGCACTCTGAGGCTTTGACTTTGGCGACATTTGGCCAAGTGCTTCACGATCGAGGCACTCGCTTAGATCTTCCTCTCCTTTTTTCCTTTGATTGCGATCAAACGCTTGTCGATCGAGAGCGAGGCACCCATTTTACATCCCCTGATGTGGTGCAAATGTTTGCCCGTTTGCGGGCCACATCGCAGTGCCACATCGCCATCAATACGGGGCGCGATGCGGCGAGCTACGCCCCGATAGGCAGAAACTTAGACCATGATGCGCCCTGCATTTTCGTATCGGGCCGAGTAGTGCGCTTGAACAGCCATAGTCCGGAGTTGGTATTTGGCGCACTTCCTCTCGCAGTAAAAGAGCAAATTTGGCGCCTTTTTACATTGGGGGTTTGCCCCTTCCTCGACGTCAAAACCCCTGCTGGTTACTACTACCTGACATCGGACGCGCGAGGGGTGAGTAAATACTTCGGTCACCATCGTTCCCCAAGCTGGTTTGTAGATGTGGAAACGCGCATCGTTGCGATCGAGCGCGCAGAAAGAGCCAAAGAGGCGTATTTTGACGAACCAAGCGTCAGAATCGACGCTCCGCTTTGGCGAGATCAAAATGCCCAAATCGTTGAGGCGATTGATCGCAAAGACCTCGACAGTGTGCGTGAGGAGTTGGTGGCCCTTTTTAACGCCTCGCCTGACCAAAACTTGATGTTTTTGCCCGCTCCCACTTTTGCTGGCAACGCTCAAGATCTATCGGCTTTGGGCAGCGTGCGGATTATGGTTGCCAGTACCGAAGTCAATAAGGGCACAGGGCTACGCGCGCTCGCCGAAATACTTGGAATTCGCGAGGCGAATATTTTGAGTTTTGGCGATAGTAGTGGGCTCGTCGCCAGTGATCAATCGGTCAAAGTGCACTTACCTGGCTCCTTACTCTTTATCACTGAAGAGGGGGATGCCGAGGCCAAGGCAAGTGCCGACTCTCTTATTGGATCGGTGCAAGATGATGGGGTACCCAAAGCAGTAGCGCAACTATTGCGGCTTAAAGAGCTTATGGGGGGATGACTACCTTCGATTTAGTTTTGGTCATCCACCAGATCAATCGAACTGTGGGCGCGCCACATTCCTCATCGAATCTGCAAAAACGTTACCGAGAGCTAGGTGTTTTTTTTCAATGGACAGCACTATTCCTTAGTACCAATCCATGGCATTATCGCAATCGATTGAGCAAAAAACTCTCCGGACAACACGGCTCCTCTTCCCCTTTCTCTTCCTTTGGTAGGTCAAGGTGTGTGCACAATCTCTGCAGTGCCAATCGCTTGACCTTTGCTGCGGTATCGAGTGCTCGGTAAATCGATTCGGCTACGGTTTTGATTTTTGCGGCATCGAGCTCCCCCTCGATCGGTCGAAATTGAACGATGAGTTGCGCCCTGTCCGATAGATCGCTTCCCCTTGAGCAAGTTTGTACACCACAGGCCACCAAAAGCTCTTGGGCCCACCCTCGAATCGCGTGCAAAAAACGTTCATCGAAACTCTCAGGCCAGTCGCGTCCCACGGCAAATGCGTGATTCAGCGTGTATCCGAGATGGATGGAACCGACTCGCGCGGCGACGATCCAACTTAAGGTATCAGTCCAAGTCCAGAGCAAATCGAGCTCCTCGATGGCCAATGGGTAAATGAGCGCAGTAAACTCCAAAGACTGATGAGCATCTGGGCGAGCGAAATGATGCGCAGTGGTGCGAAGTGCGGCTTCGAGACCCATGATTGGCCATGAAAAGAAGTTATACATTTTCCATACCAAATGAAGGTCTTTCTGCACTAATTGCTAATTCGCTCACAGCGTGAACTGCCTGAGAAAAATGGAGAAATTTTTCAGCTTTTTGTACAAAAAATCATTGAAACTTGAGCACCCTTGTGCCCCAAACCACCAGCACGCGTGCAGTTAAGCATCCCCTCGAAGAGTAAAAATACAATGAGGCTCAGATCGAGATCTGCATGTGCATTTTTCGAGGGGCAAACCTTTGAACGATCTGTTGGTTTTTTCTCCTAGATTGTACTTTGCACATATTTTCACCTTTGAAAAGGGATTCCCCGGTGCTAATTACCTCATCTTCGCCTACTTCTGATGTGCAAACTTCATTCGGCAACGCCTCCGGTTCATGCACCTATACAACGCCCGCTGCACTGGTGCGGCTTTGCACCAATGATTCCGGAAAACTACGCGTTACAGCGGCTACGGCGCGTATCTATCTTGAAACGATCAATCGAGAGTCACAACAAACGTTAGCCGATCTCTTTGGCGATCGAGATGTCATGCGCTATTTTGCCGACGGAAAAGTGAAATCTAAAGAGTATATTGAAAACAGGCTCACAACCTGGGAAGAACGGGTTGATCGGGGCGATCCGTTTCACGGTTTTTTGGTTTCCCGCCAAAGTGATCGAGCCCCGTTGGGTATTGCGGTGTTGGGCTATAGCGGGGATCCGGGTGTAGCTGAGTTTGCCCAGGCCCTATTCAAGCAGCATTGGCATCAGGGATATGGAGCCGAAGTGGCTCACGCGTTGCTCAAGGGTTTGGCGCCGGTACTATCCGTTGAGCATTACGCTCTAGAGGGCGTCCGGTTGCGCGAGATTAATGCCACCGCTCATTCGGCAAACCTCGCATCGCAGAAATGCATGTTGAAGGCGGGTTTTCAAAGGGCTGGGGGGTCTGATAGATTTCAAACTTCCCGCTACCTTTACCGATATGCTGTGGAAAGTTCTATTTGCGTCATAAAGAAACCAGACTCTTCGAACACCGCTGATGCTCATGATAAGGTTTGATATAGGGGCTGCTCGATGTTCCAAGAACACTGCGAAGTTGGGGCAAGCAGGATTTGAACCTGCGACCAACGGATTATGAGTCCGCTGCTCTAACCGCTGAGCTATTGCCCCCAAAACGTTCTGATGGGGGAGGGTAGCACGCTCCTTTCGAGCTGCTCAAGTAAAATCTCTTTGCAGTGGGGAGAATTTGCGTTAGACTGCGAAGAATTTTCGCCTTTGCACTTTGACCACCGGAGGTCTACTTCATGGATTTAGCGTTTCGCAGAACGAAGCAGGCCGTGTATTGGGGGGCGGTTCTCGGTGAGCCCCTCGCCATTTCGATGTTTTTGCTCAAACCGATCCTCTCGCGCGATTTTGGAGCCACACATTATCAGCTAGCCCTTTTCAACATGCTCAAACACGCCGTGACTCTCTTTTCGGTCTACGGGTCCCTTTGGGCGCTCAACAAGCGCGACCGATTGCGCCCACAGCTGATCTGGACGGGTGTCGTACTTAGATTGCCCTTTTTGCTCTTTGCATGGATCACCAATACTTGGTGGGCACTGCTTGCAGTGGGTATTCACATGTTAGTTGGCAAAGCGGGAAATCCCGCCTGGTTTGAAACCATGCGTTTGAATTTACCCAAAGAAGAGCGCACGCGCATCTATGCCGCCAGTTCGGCGATTTGCTGTATCGAGGGCTTGTTTTTGGGGTGGGGAGCCAAACGCATCATGCATCAGTATCCGGAGAGTTGGCGGTATTTGATTCCCCTCAGCGCGGTGGTGGGTTTGCTCGCTTTGCGATGGATTTGGAGAATTCCGATCCCTGAGAAAAATGAGCCTGTCGCACCTCCGCCCCTCTCAAAAAAAGGTGGGCACAATGGCGGGGAACTGCTCGCATTTTTTGCCGCGCCTTGGAAAACTGCAATCACGCTGATCAAAGAGCGGCCCGATTTTCGCATTTTTCAGCTGGGTTATTTAATCTGCGGTGGAGGGATTTTGCTCTTTCAACCCCTCATGCCGAATTTCTGCGTGCGCGAGCTCAACATCACCGATTACAGTTCGCTCATCGATATCTTTTCGATCTACTTGAGTGTGGGGTTTGCGATTTCGATGTATTCGTGGAACCGCAGCCTACATCTGGGACTGTTCAAGGCGAGTTCTCTGGTTTGTCTTTTTTTCGGTTTGCACATTCTCCTGTTGATTGCAGCGCAGCTTTGTCACGGACATCATATTTTCCAGAAGGACGCACCGAAGTTTTTGCTGTGCGCGGCTCAAGTGATCTACGGTGTTGGCATGGGAGGTAGTCACGTATTGTGGAATATGTCTCCGACCATCTTTTGCCGGGAGGGCGAAGACAGTTCGATCTACACAACCACCAACATGATCTCTTTGGGAGTGCGCGCGATCACCATGTCGTTACTGGGAGCCTATTTATGTGTGCTCATTGGGTACTTATATACCCTTTTCATCAGTGGATTTTGTTGCCTTTTGGGAGGGGCAATTCTCGCGATGTATGCGCAAACGGAAAAAAATCCGTCGATTTCATTGGCAAAAAAATAATCGATTCGAAAAAGTGAATTTTTTCTCACTTTGACCAATAGACTCCCATGTTCCAAGGTTTCAGTTCGCGCATGCGCGCAATTTTCTGGCGCGCTTTGTGCCTTCTCGCTGCCGGTAGTTGCAGCTTCCAATTCGATGCTCTATTTTGCGAAAACGCTTCAACCCCGAGTGGGGTTGAGGGAGCAGATGCACAAGCCATCGGCGCGAGCGCTCAAGTCAAGCCTCAGGCGACGATTGAGTTGCGCACTGATCCAGACGCGCTTATTGAGGAGAAGCTCTTTGAGTTTCCCTATCCCCACAAAAAGCTCACGGTGACGGATGTCACCCAAATCACGCATTTACAACGTCAATGGATCCCGCGCAGCGAGGGCGGCTTTCCCTGGATGATCGCCAATCCACGTGAGCCCACTTTCTCGTTGGCCTTCCGCACGCACGACAAAGCTTTTCACGATAAAGTCGTCGCCGTTTCGCTCGGGGATACCTTTCCCCTTTACCGATGGGAAGGCATAGGCAAACAACAGATGGGCGTCATGCAATTGGCCATCGAGGGGGGGATTTGGGCCGTTTTCAATTACCCCAACAATGATCCCGACCTGCTCAACTCCGATTACATGGTCGGCATTCCCATTAGCTTTGCACAAGGGCCTTGGCATTTTCGAGGGCGGTTGTACCACATTTCCTCCCACTTGGGAGACGAGTATATGGTGCGCCAGCGCGAGCTAGGCAATCCGGTCGAACGACTCAACCCCAGCTTCGAGGCGATCGACTTTTTGGGGATGTACGATATGGGTAAACACATTCGCCTATATGGGGGTTTGGGCTACGTGATGCGCAGTGATGAAACCTTTCATTTGCGCCATCTATACGCGGACTTAGGGTTCGAGTTGCGTGCGATGCGCGCTTTTTTCCATGGGCGTAATCTCGTTGCGCAACCCTATTTTGCGAGCAACATTCACTTGGCGCAGACGCATAAGTATCGCCCTGAGATCAACGCAGATCTGGGGATTGAATGGAGTCAAATGCCTGGAGCGGGCCGAAAATTGCGCACCTGTTTTGAATACTACGATGGATACTCTCTTGAGGGCCAATTTGCCAATGATCGCACAAATTATCTAGCGATCAAGGTCTCATACGGCTACTAAGGGATTTTGCTCGGTCACTCATGAACGGTCATGCATTCAAAGTGGCGCGCTTTGATACTGGGAAGGGTTTCGCCTTGGGCAGGCGCAGCTGAGAGTTCTCCAAAAGTGATTTCTCCAAATCGAGGTGAGGAGGGGCTGTAGCTGCCTCGCCTTGGTGAGGGAAGGGGCGAGAGAAGATCCTTCTCCGAATCGCTTGTGGGTTGTCTTGGGGAGTTTCCAGCGGAAATGATGAATCTCGCCACATTGTTGGGGGTTTGAAGTTTGCGTTTAATGGGAGAGTCACTTCCAACACTTTTGGATCGCCAAATGCGCTTTTCCGATGTGGGGGAAGATTCTTCTTCTAGTTTTCTTTTAGTTGAAGACGTCACCTGTTGGGCGAGTTTCTCGATAAGATCTTTTTCCACGAAACGAATGGTGCCAATGATGCGAATTGCCTCTTGGCAATTAAAGCATAGACCCATGAGTGCTGAGGAGGAGCGCGCCGCAGCGCAGTGGGATGAGACGGCTCCGCGTATGCCAGCAACCCGAAAGCGCTCGCACTCAACGTGAGCATTTGGGGTCCACCAGGCCATAAATTGTCCCAAGTAGATACTCGCGCTGCTTTGTAAGCGGTAGGCGATGCTTGCGCTTCCCCCAAGACAAAAGAGTTTGAGGAGTTCAATTTTTTCTAACCCCCAACTCCTCTTTCGAATGAGCTCTGGACAATGAGTGCTCAGGAGTTTTGAAAACTCATTAAATGGAAGGTTTTGCAGGGAGTGAGAAGCATCAAATTTCTTCCAAGTTACGCTGAGTTGGGGATGAAGGAATTGCGAGACTTCCTGCGCAATACTCGCCCAATGCGCGGCAGGGGCAATGCCCATCATGATCGCCACATCTCGCTGCAAGGGTTCTGCCCGAAATAGTAAGTCCATGAATACTTTAAATCCGCTGCGCACGCAGTTGATGCAAATGAGTTTAAGAATTACGAGGATCTGTACCGCGATGTGTACCACGGCGCGAGCTACTTGATACAAAGGCAACTTTCCAGGCGGCACTTGTTTCTTACCGTGTTGCCGTTTGCATGTGAGATGCTCGAGGACACTCAATTTTTTGGCTTTTGGACGCTTTGCGTTTTCAAAAGGATGCATCAGGGGCCACCGTCGCGATAGTTCTGGTAGAAGTGAGGGCGCGTCATTTTGGCGCTATCTCGCACATCCAGCCAAAGTACCATTTTCATAAAAGTTGCCAACATTTTTCAGAGCGAGAACAACAAGTCAAAATGCTACTCCATCGTCTCATTTTTTCCCATGACACCTTATAGCCGCTTGAAGGCATCAAGTGCGTGTTTGGGCATTAGCTATTGCCGAAGTCGGGACGTATTTGCCCCTCAGCAAAGGCCGCGCTCTTAGGCTGTATTACGCCGCAACTGATGATGTATTTTAAAGCGTCTTCCACGCTAAAGCTTGTAGCCATGACCTGTTCTTTGCGAAAAACCAAAATAAATCCAGTGGTGGGATTGGGGGTTGTGGGAATGAAGACGGAGACGAGCGCCTCATGGGGAAGCTGGTTGGTAAAGTTGGGAGCTCTGCGCACCAAAAACCCCAAACTATAGGCCTCTTTGTGGGGAAACGGAATGAGAACAACTTCTTGAAAGGCGGACTCTTTCGAAGCTAAAAGAGTGTGGATCACATCGCGCGATGCGCGATAAACGGTGCTGACGAAGGGAATTTTGAAGACCAAAAATTCCGTCATCTGCAAGATCCTGCGGGCGATGAAGCCGTGGGCGAGTGCGCCGATCACCACCGTGGAAATGGCGAT
>CAXTAX010000021.1:0-8327 GCA_964241995.1 uncultured bacterium
TGTCAGACCTTTGGATCGAGGACATTCAAAATGAAAATCCCGAAATGGATTTGAGGGAAATGGCTGAGGTGTTTACACAGTTCTCACAAGTAGACCAAATCTACACCCAATCGATGGAACTGTTGAACTACGACCCAGCCAATCTATCCTGCTGCAAAGCAAAATGCCTTGAAGAAGTGGAAATTCATTCCACCGAAAACTTGCAAGCGCTTTGGAGCATGGTCGGCCGAATCACCACTGTCACAGAAGTGGCCAAAATCGCCCACGCAAATAGAGCGACTGAGCCAAGCGACATTCTGGATATGATTGAAAAAATATATACAGAGAAAAGAGACTTTTATCATCGACACTGCACAAGCTCACAACTTCAAGTGCTCGCTAGGGATTATATGGGACAGAAATATCGGGTTACAACCGAATTTCTGACCTCTTTACGCGAAGAGAGCCCGCACGTTCGTTTCCTCAATGAGCAAGATGTGGACGAGAAAGTCGCAGCGATAGCCACTCATGTCATTGGCCCCGTATCGCCCGCAGCAGTGCTCGATATAGCGAACATCGTACTCATGACCTATGGCATTTTACCCCAAAGCCCCAGCAAAGCGCGCAGGAGCGCCGAGTATAGAAAAGCGCGCACAAGCATAGAGCGCACTTACTAAGCCGAATTTGCGCAAGGCAAAGCCAATTGTCGTGATTTTTCGAGGAAAAGACGCACCCCTCTGGTTCGGTGCGCTGCATCTAATGCAAAACTGCAAAGTTTGTGGAGCCTCTTATGCGTAACGTGGCTCTAGACAAAGGGCAGGCCGATGAAAAAAGGGGAATTGTGGCATCGGCTCGCCCTACTTTGCATTTCCGCCACTTCGCGCGAGCAAGATATCGGAACAGGGTACCCAGCTTTGAGGGGTAGCGGAAAGCTCCTCCACGAGCTGGTCGCGGGGTTCCCACCGCCACATTGCAACTTCCTCGTTTGGAGGAGGATCAAAATGCGCAGATGCAATGTGGAACTGTCCCACCCACGTGGAGCTCGCTGAGCAGTAGACCAATCCGCACCACTCTATTGTCAAAATGGGATGCGTATTGGGGCTCACCTCTTCGGACCACTCTCGCAAAACTTGCCGCTCGAGATTGACGTGTCCCCCCTCGTAGGCGGAGCGATCGACCCCTCCCGCCGGAGCAAATTCCCAACGGTTTGGAAAGCTGAGCAATTGCGGTGCGCGCTTGCCCACAAGCACTTGGGCATTCGCAGTGACAATGGCGCATACAGAAAGCGTTTGAATGGGGGGGAAACCCTCAACGAGTCCCCGATCTTGGGCCCACTTGAGACTGTAGGAAATCCAGCAAATCTCCATATGCGGTTCACTGATTTGCACAACGACGGCGATGGCGTCATCTCGGTACTGAGGGTGATTGCAATAGGGCCAATGCTTTTTTGCCTCGCGCTCTGCAAGTACCATCCAGCTGGGAGGTTCTGTGCAATTAATGCGCATGAATATCACGGTTTTTAAAGAACCAATCGCTGAGAAGCGGCCAATCGTCAAAATGGGCGAGCAGCTTGGGATTGTGGCGAAAGTGCATCAGAATGGACTCTTCTGCGGTGTGTGCGACGACGTTGAGGTTGGCAGCTAAAGCCGCTGCTATGCCCTGAGGAGAATCTTCGAAGACGGTGATTTGGTCGATAATGGCCCCCGATGCCTGCATCGTCTTGAGATAGATCTCCGGGTCGGGCTTGCAAGCCTTCAGCGTGTCGCTTGTGATGATCCCATCAAAATAGTCGATGACCCTAGCTTGGCCGAGTAAGCGATCTGCAGTTTCTCGCCGGGCAGAAGTGACCACCCAAAGCGAAAAACCCCGATTTTTACATTTGGTCAAAAAGGACTCAACGCCCGGAAATAATCGAGAGTGTTGGGGAATAAAGCGCGCGTGTGCCTCTTCGAGATCCTGCTCGATTCCCGAAAGAGAATCCCCTGAGCGAGCCAATGCAATGGCAATTTCGCGCATTGAAGCCCCTTGAAGCTGGGCAAATTCGCCGCGGTCTGGCGTTTGACCTAACTTCTCCTTAACGAGACTGTACGCATTGTAGAGTGGGGGGAGGGTGTCGATCATGGTGCCGTCCATGTCGAAAAAGAGCCACTTCTGGGGTAACGTTGCCATAATCAACTCGCATGTATTTTCAATGCATTTTACCCGACTTTCTCGAAAACCCCCTTCAATTGCAAGGCGATCCAAGGCCAAAGCTTTGCGAAAGAGCCTTGCTGCCGCCCAGATCTACCGAACGCGAATCAAATTCTTGTAAATACGGTAGTAAAACGGCAAAGTTGCATTGCGTTCCTCGGACTCAGCTAGACTGGCACCAGCCTGGAGATGCGCCGAACTGCTATCGAGGCTTATTGGGCCTCAAGCGCCCGCGTTGCCCATTATCCCTTTGATCGTATATGTTTCTGGTGGCCGATAGCCTTTGATCTTCCCATCGTGAGGATCGAGAACCGAGGCAATTGTCGGATTTTTAGAGGTTTCAATCATGACACAACCAGCCCAGGCTGAATTTTCCAAGTGGCGATCATACGTTTGGCCCATTTACGCTTTTGAGCTCAAGAAGTTCCTCCCAATGTTGTTGATGATGCTTTTCATCACCTTTAATTACACCGTGTTTCGCGATACAAAGGATACATTGGTCGTGAAAACTTGTGGCGCTCAAGCCATCTCCTTCCTCAAATTTTGGGGAGTTTTGCCGGGCGCTGTTATCTTCACCCTGATCTACGCGAAGCTCGCCAACATCATGAAGCGCGAGAACTTGTTTTACGCGTTCGTCACGCCCTTCCTGATCTTTTTTGGGTTATTCGCCTACTGGCTGCACCCCAATCAAGCGGCACTTGCCCCCACAACTAGTGCAGAGACCTTGGCCCAATGGCTTCCCGAACGCTTGAGCGTTCTGGTTTCTATCTACCGAAACTGGCCTTTGGCTCTTTTCTACATTTTTGCGGAACTTTGGGGAACCGTAGGGATTTCTTTACTTTTCTGGGGATTTGCCAACGATACCACACGAGTCGGGGAGGCCAAAAGGTTCTACGCAATCTTCGGTCTTGGCGCAAGTGTGGGACAAATTTTGGCGGGGTGGGTCGTCAAGAACATCGCAGCTGCTGGCCACGACAACTGGAGCCACGCCTTGCAGCGCACACTTGGGTTTTCCTTGGTTGCAGGAGCGATCATCTTAGGTCTTTACTACTACATGCAAAATTATGTACTGAAAGACCCTGCCTTTGCCCCGACACCTAGCGAACTGCGCAAGAAATCGGCGAAGCCCAAGCTCTCCATCAAAGAGAGCATTAGTTTCTTGGCCAATTCCAGATATCTTCTGTCGATTGCGATTTTGGTAATGTCCTATGGCATCATGATCAACCTCTGCGAAGTGCCTTGGAAAGATTGCCTCAATAGAATGTACCCTGAAAAGCCGCATTATCAAGCTTTTATGGGCAACTTCTCGATGATGAACGGCACATTGACCATCTTTATGATGTTATTTGTCGGAGGCAATGTGATTCGCAAGCTCGGCTGGTACGTCGGTGCAGTCTTCACACCCGTTGTGCTGGTAGGTACCGGAGTCATCTTCTTCACCTTGTTTATCTTTCAAGACAACCTTACCTTCATCTCTGACGCCATTGGCATTTCCATTTTGAAGCTTTTAGTGATCGTGGGGACAATTCAGAATATCTTTTCGAAATCGAGCAAATATTCCCTGTTCGATCCCACCAAAGAAATGACCTACATTCCCTTGAGCCCAGATGCTAAGACCAAAGGCAAAGCAGCGATCGATGTGGTTGGCGCTCGCCTCGGCAAATCGGGCGGATCCTTGTTGCTTCAAGTTCTGTTGGTCTTGAATAGCAACAACTTCGTCGCTTGTGGCCCCTACCTCTTTGTCATGCTGCTGATCGTCGGAGGAGGATGGATTACCTCAGTCGGCATCTTGAGCGAGGAGTTTGCAACCGTGAGCAAACAAGCGGAGCTCGATCAGAAAACAGGGGGCTAAAGCGCATTGGAAAATCGATAGGGGGAGATTCTCCCCCTTATTTCCTGCGTCACGATCTTGTTGGTCATCCATTTCTAACTCGTTTTGAGAACCTCCATTTCCTTTTTGGATTTGGGGGATTTTTGCGATATAAACACCTGTTCTACCTGCATGATGAAACGCACTACATGGCAAATCTGGCTCGTTTTGGCAGCATTTGCCCTGACGGTTGTACACCTTCTCCCCACGTTCATCTACTACACCAAGCCCCTTGGTCGGGGAATCGATGCACGGCAAGCCGAAGAGATCGCCCAAAGCGCTGTTGCACGGGCTCAAAACCTAGAAGCGCAAACCCTGCAATGGATCACAGATCTCTGCGCGCGTCTGGACGCTACGTCTGCAAGTGTTCGCTGGGATGCCAAAGATCCTCAATTCATTCACATTCGATGCCAAAACACTGAGCAGGCAGAAGTTTTACGGGCTTTTTTGAGTCGCGCAGGTGCCAACGTGCCCTTTGACGCGGCGAAGCTGGCTCTAGTCCCCCCCGATCGAAACGACGATCCGCTCGATATCACGTTAGTGCGGCAAATTCGCTATCACCTGTCCCCTGACCAGGTAGGACAGGCGCTAAAGTTCGTCGAGAAATCAGAGCAACCGCATTCCCTTTATGTACGGCACGCTCAAGCCAGGGTGTTTGCCCTCAAGCAAGCGATTTCTTTAGAGCATCCTCTACAGGTGTTGATTGAGCGTGGAAATGCCCAATCCCTATCACTCGCAAGCCAAGTGCAGTTGGCTGAAGAGATATCTCCCTTGTTGCGCGAAATGCAGCAGCAAACTGCATTGACGCAGCGGTTTTGGTGGTGGCTTTTCCATCGCGTTTCAAACCGTCCCATGGCCTTCGAGAAAATGCGCGATCAGCTCGAGGAAATTAGTGAAAACGTGCGCACAGAGCTACGCGCTCTAGAAAAGCACAGAGCCGAGGCGAATGCGCGCGATGAGCTGCTAACTGGAGACCAATTACAGCAATTGAGCGCATTACAACTGCGCGGGCAAACCCTTGACGCGATGGCGCAGCAAATACGCAACTTGGATGGCGCGACACTCTTTGCCGATTTTCCCGAGAACCTCGAGTCGCACGCAGTCATTCACCCCTTGATCGCACAGCTCATTTGGAAACAGCGCGAAGGGCGCGTCGAAGCCCCTTTGCATCGAGATTTAATGCGCAATGCCGATGAGGAGATTCCGCATGAGGGCTGGTTGCTGAGGGAAGTGTCGCGCATCGGCGAATGGACCGGTGAATCTCTGAATTTGACCGGGGGGGAAATCAATGCGTCTTTAGACCCCTCAGCCGATTTTCCCAGTACTCTCTCCTTGGATCTTGGGATGCTCGCGCAGCAAGAGGTCGCTCAAATCACCACTGCGCTAAAAACCCATTGGCAGCCCGAGCATTCCGAGCTCATAAGTGACAATTTTCCCATTGTGGACGCCAGCACCTACCAAAAAAGCCCCCTACTCGCACAGCAGTTCTGCCTTGTGGTGGTGGCACCTTGTCTCGAAACGGCGCCTTTTAGGGGGCTCAAGGGAAATGCGGTTTACGTCATCGCCAAAAACCTCCACCAACTGCAAAAAGGGGTGGCAAATGGGGAGGAGAGCAAACGCGCACTTTTTCAGCGCGATGTGGAGAGTTTGAGCCGCGTGCTCGGAATGCGCGGCTATCTCTTCGATGAGCACGGGGCAGACCGCGATGCCCTGCTGCGAAATAGCTGCGTGTTCGAGTTGCCCGATTTTGGGCGCCACTACTTAGAAGCTACGCGCGAGTCCTTCCAAGTCCTGGGCCAGCAGCGCATTGCTCGCCTCGTGCTGGGGAGCCAAAAACAGCGCCTGCGCGAGATCAATCGCATCGAAAACTCCGTGCATGAAGATCTGCTGAGGTGGCGCGATGAGTATCGGCAAGCTCGAGTCGCACTGGATCCTCGCGAGCAATTTCAAGTGCCCGCACCTCCCAGCAGCGCACACTGGGAAAATATCAAGCTCAGCTGGCGCAAATATTGGCGTGGCGACCCCGATCGGATACTCAAATGGGGACTTGATCTATCGGGTGGCAAATGCGTGCGGATTGGACTGAGTGATGCGCGCGGGCGTCAAATTACGGGGAAGGCCGAGCTCGAGCAGGCCCGTGAGGAGCTTCACGCCAGGGTCAACGCACTGGGCGTCAGTGAAGTGGTCATTCGCATCGATGGCGCGCATTTGACGCTCGATTTCCCGGGATCTCAGGATATTTCCGCAGCGGAGCTCGTGCGCGCGAGCACCATGCGTTTTCACGTGGTGAATGAGAAGTTTAGCCCAGATCATCCCGCGCATGGCGCCTTGGTGAACGCATTCCTCAAAAGGGTTTGGGATGAAGCCCAAGTGACGGGGAAAAAAGATCTCGCCAGCCTCAATGCACTTGCGCGTCGCCATTTATTGTACTGCGATGATCGAGAGGGTATCGAGGGAAACGCGAGTGACATCGCATCCCAGCTGCGCCAGTTGGGGCTCAAACTGGCCGAGGAAGGGGATTTGCCCTCTGCCGCACTCGATGAAACGCGCTCGATGGTCGCGCCGTTTCGCGGAGAGGATTTCCGCGATTGGTATCGCCAATCGCACCCCCTCATCATCGTTTTCAAAAACTTTGCCCTTGAGGGCGCCGACTTAGAAGACATCCAAGCCCGCTTTGACGCGACAGTTGGCAATGCGCTGCACTTTTCCGTCAAAAAGCGGATGCGCTCTGATCAGAGCTGGCCGCGCCAGACCTTCTCTGAATGGACGCAGCAATTCGCCAAGGACCAAATCGTCGGCACTCCACGCGAGGTCGATAGACCCGATCACGGCTGGAGAATGGCGGTATTGTTGCAATCGAGCATCGTCAGCGCCCCCGAGCTCAAGATGCCGCTGCACGATCACGCCTCGATCTCCGGGCACTTTTCCCAAAGAGAAGTGCAGCGACTCGCCACGGATCTCAAGGCCGGTTCATTGACCTACCAACCAGAAATTCTCTCTGAAGAAAATATCAGCCCACAATTGGGACTAAGGGATCGCACGCGTGGCATTGCCTCAGCGATCGCTGGATTTTGCGGCGTGCTCGCCGTGATGGGCGTCACATATCGATTGGCGGGGTTAGTCACAGGGGTCGCTCTTGGATTTAATCTCCTCATCATCTGGGCCGTTCTTCAGGAGATGGGAGCCGCCATCACTTTGCCCGGTATTGCCGGCATCGTCCTCACCATGGGGATGGCCGTCGACGCCAACGTACTCATCTTCGAGCGCATTCGCGAGGAGCTGCAAACCCTCAGCCCCGCCAAAGCACTCAAAGAGGGATTTAAGCGAGCGCTTCCCGCAATTTTGGACTCCAACATCACGACCATACTCGCGGCATTGATCCTGATTCAATTCGATCTGGGACCGATCAAGGGATTTGCCGTCACCCTCATCGTAGGGCTCGTCTCCTCGATGTTCACGGCCGTCTTTGCCACGCAGGCATTTTTCCAAGTGTGGGTCGCTGCAGGTGGCGGTTTGGGCTCCTCGCTTCACCAGCGGTGGCGGGAATACAAAATTGATAGTCTAAAATCGTTTCGCGCGGCGCTATGGCTTTCCGCGCTCCTAGTGGGCGTCGGATCCCTCGCGGCCTGGCAGCAGAGGCATTCTTTACTAAGTATGGAATTTACGGGCGGCTATTCCCTGACCTTGGAGGTCATGCCCGCTAAAGGGATCCATACAAAGGAGAGGGTGGCACAAGCGCTCACCGATAGCGGACTGCAGTTCGGTCAATTTCGCATTCGGCAACTCGATACTCCTGAGCACTTGCGCATCGATTTGAGTAGTGGGCTCGAAGCGCCAGGGGGACCTTTTGAAAAGCCCCCGGTAGCTACTGCTTCAAACGATCGTCTTTTCTACAAGGACCAGATAGACCCCCGTCTCAATTGGGTCGTCGATACACTTGAGCGAGGTCATGTGCGCTTGACGCAAGAGAGCCTGCGGAACCTGCCCAATCTTTGGTCTGCAACGAGCAGTCAATTTTCCCTTGCGATGCGCACTCGGGCGCTCGCAGGTCTCGCATGCGCCCTCGTTCTGAGTCTGCTTTACCTCACGGTGCGCTTCAACGGAAGCTATGCTATCGCGGCGATTTCAGCGCTCGCGCACACGCTCATCTTAACCTTGAGCATCGCGAGCCTTTTGCACGCCATGCAGCTCCCCATAGAGCTCAATCTCTACGTATTGGGCGCTTTCATGACGATTATTGGATACTGTCTCAACGATATGATCATCGTCTTCGACCGCATTCGGGAAG
>CAXTAX010000022.1:0-2793 GCA_964241995.1 uncultured bacterium
AGGTTGCACAGGGGTTGTGATTAGCATGCGCAGACCTCATAAAGTGCACAAAATGATGTGGGCAACGTACGCATTTTTTTATTTTATGACAGCTGAAGTTGTATCGCCTTGTGCGCTCTAAACACCACTCGGAGTGATCCATAAGGTGCGTCGATTCGGTAGAGTTTCTTCAACACTCAACGCCTTAGGCAGGCTCCATATGCGGCGATTGTAGCGCGCCAGCTGCGCTTGCAGTGCCGCCCAAGCTTTTTGGTCAAAATAGTGGGGATCGAAGCGCACGACGAGATGCCCGTAGGGATTGAAGAGCCAAAAGTCCTCGATACCCTTTAAAGTGTTGCTTAAATGCTTTGCGGTGTCGATGACGAGTAAATGCGCGCGCATCGCAACGTCATCGCCGACGATCTGCTCCAGTGGGCTTCGAGGCGAAGCAACCCAATGCGAGTTTCCTTTGCCTGGGGGGTGAGGCGATGAGCCCTTTTCCCCATCGAGACAGTTGAGCAGATCGATTGTGCATTTTTTATAGCGAAATGCCACGCGCCGCTTCTTACCCCCTAAAGCTATCGCATATGGATGAAGCGTGGAATGGATTCCCTCGTTGAGGGGCAGCGCGGCTTGCAGCTGGGCGTGGCACTCTTGACGCGGTTCGATGAAGTGTAGGCATCCCCTTCCACTCAGAGCGAGGAGGTTCATCGCATGCAGGAGATGCTCTGCGCCCACGAGAATGGCAATCGGCTCAAGAATGGGGCGCAGGACAAGTGCGCTGAGGGCCACAATGGCCAAATCAGCGGGGCTTGGTTGCAATAGGGGGATAAGCATTTCAGGAGCAGAAAGATCCAGCGACACTTTCATGCCCATGTCTAAGCCCACGAGCATTCTCCCTGACCCTAGATAGACCAGGTGGCGCGAGCGCAGACGCCGGCGCTCGAGCAGCAACTGCGCGAGTACGCGTCGATATTCTACGATAAGGGGGGGGAGCAAGGCAGCGCGGCTCAAAGCATTCGCCTCGACGCGCTTTGCGCCAGACCCGGCAATTGCCACAGGCTTGCATCCTTTGCGGGGTAGCGAGCTTTATGCGCCGCAATATGGGGATTGAAGATGACGCCCCAGAGCCGCTCGAGCGCGTATCCCGCTAAAGGCTCGTCGTAAATGCTCTGCATCGCCTCTTCGTAGAAAGTCCGGGGCCTCGCCAAAATGCGCTCTTTGGAGACGACGAAGAGCGCCGCGCAGCAAAACAGGAAATAGTCAGGGCAAGGAGAGCGAAACAATCTCCTGTAAATACGCTCGATGGGCAATCCAAAGTGGGCCGGCCCTCCGTCGCGCCCATTGAGGTCGATGGGCCATCCCAAAGGCAAATAGTCACATTCGGGGAAATCGGCGCGAGCCAACTCCCGAATGCGAAGCAATGTACTGCTGCTGTGGTCATTGACTCCACCCTGCAAAAAAACCAAATGTGGTGGGAAGTGGGGGTAGTGTTTGAGGATGTGATACAGGTAGGTATGCCCCTCTCTGCCCGTGGGCGATTTCGCATGTTGAGCGCCCCCAAACGCCCGACAGTCAAAACGGGGGAGGTTGGGGAGGGGATGTTCCGCCAAAGGATCGAATTTGTCGTAGATGACGAGGGGCAAGTGCCCGCAAAACGCATGCAGCTGGCGCGTGCATTCTCGATAGCGGGCGACGATGAGCTGTACTTTGTCCAAAAGGTGCCTCAGACAATGCAAAGATCTTGCAGGTGGCTCTTGGGCACGAGCGCCAACCACGTGGCACCCGCAGCGTGCGGAATATCCCCCTCTACACACTTCCGCCCGCTCGGGAGGGAGTAGAGGGAGCGGCCGCTGGCATGGCACGCGCGCAAAAAATGAGCTTTTTGCATGCCGCCCACGTTTTGGGGATCTAGCCGCATCAACACCAACGCGTCTTCTGAAAGTTTGGGCAGTAGATGCTCCGCGATTGCCCGCGACGATCCCTTGGGTTCGATCCATACAAGAGCCGCACCCTTGATCAACTCTTCCTGAACGTTTACCGCTCTGAAGCACAGGCGATCGAGCTGAGGAGCAGTGGGCAATCTGCCCCGCGCGCGCAAATACGCCAAAAGGTTGGGAGAATCGCAAGTGCTGGCGCCTTTGTCCCGCGTATTACCGAGGAACTTTAGGACGATTTCGCAATCTAAATCGCCATGGATGGCATTGAGTTCTAGCTCATAGAGAAATTTGGCGATATGGAGGGTATCGGGCTCAAAGAGGGCGAACTTGGCGCTGTATATCGCTGCGAGATGCGCCAACCCTTGCGTGATGGCGCTCGATTCCCCACCGATACTGAGTATTGTCTTTGCGGGAGACTTGGTAAGAGCACATGCTGCGAGCCCAAAAAGCGCGGCCTCTTTGCGATCGATGGCCAGCAGGGATGCGACTTGTAGCGGCTTGGTCAAATCGGCGATGAACGCCTCTCCAAAAAACCCACGCCCCCACGCGATCTGCCCTCCCATGTAGTGCGCCGGGCGGTGCTTGGGAGCTGCTCGGTGCACTCGATAGACCTCTTCTGAAAATTGAGGGCGATTCCAAAATTGGTCTAAGCGAGTTTGCAATGTTTGGGGCAACTTCAGCGAAATCAGGCCTCCAAGACCTCGAAACTGTGGGGAATTGGCTTGGGCGAGGTGCACGAAATTTGCTCAGCTGCCGAAATCGTCGAGCAAAATGCTCGACCTGGGAACTCCGTAGCTGTCGAGAACCTGCATCACACTTTTATTGTGCATCGGTGGACCGCAGACGTAATAGAGGCTCTCCTCAGGACTTTCTG
>CAXTAX010000022.1:2803-8199 GCA_964241995.1 uncultured bacterium
ATAGCTCCCCCCGCTCGAAGGCGCGAAAGAGGTAGGCGGTCTTGATCGGATCGGTCTGGGGCCATCCCAAAGCGAAATCCTCGCTGGTCGGCTCTGAGAGCACTAGATGGTAGGTGAAATTGGCAAATTGACGCGCCAACTCCTCGAATTCGCTTTGGTAGATGTTCTCGCGGAGCGCCCGAGCGCCGTACCACAAACTGACCTTGCGAGAGGTGTGATCGGCGCGAAACAGCTGGAGAATGTGGCTTCGCCCGAACGAAGAGCCAGCGCCGCCGATGAGAAACACCACGGGGCGAGTATCGTAGATCATAAACGATTCGCCGTAGGGACCCGAGATCACAAGTTCGTCGCCCGATTTGAGACCAAAGGCGTAGCTCGAACAAATGCCCCAAGGAAGATCATCGCGCACTTGGCCCGCATCATTTGACGGCGGCGTGGCGATGCGTATATTGAACTTGAGGATCTTGCCCTCACTGGGGAAAGAAGCCACCGAGTAGGCTCGAATGAGCTCTTCGGAAAGATCGCGATGATCGATGGTGCGCCCGAACATGCCAAAGCGCTCCCAATCGGCGTGGTATTTGGCATCGATCGTCGCCTTCCACGCGTCGGTTTCAGTCGCATACGGGGGAACGTGAAACTGCAGATACCCCCCGGCTCGGTACGGAATGACCTCTGGGACCTCGACGATCAGCTCCTTGATGAACGTGGCGACATTTTCATTGCTGAGCACCTTGCCTCGCCACTTCTGCACCCCTAGAATGTGCTCATCGACGTGTAGCTTTACGTCTTGTTTGAGCTTAGTCTGGCAAGATAGACGCCAGCCTTGGTGAATTTGCTTTTTCGTGAATGTGGAAGTTTCGGTCTCCAGAGGATCTTCGATTCCCTGTACGACCTGCACGCGGCATTGCTTGCACGTCGCTTTGCCCCCGCATGAGGCGGGAATGGGAATGCCCATCGCCGAAAGGTTGTTGAGGAGTGTGCCCCCTCCCGGAAATGACCTGGTGAACTTGGGACTGTCGTTCACAGTCAAGGTGCAAGGCCCCGTGCGCATCAGCGCGCCGCGAAGCGCCAAAGCGGCGAGGGCTAACCCCACACCGATGAATACAAAGGCCGCAATAGAGTAGAGCATCAGCGACCAGTCTATAGCGAGTAGAAGGTGCAACATGGCCTAAGCTCCCAAAGCAATTGGCAAAGTTTTGCCCCCCTTGCCCAAGACTTGGGAAAAAGGCGACCTAAATTTCGATATAGGCAAGGGGGTGAAAAAGTACAAGGGGGCCGCGCTGCGGGGTAAATCGCGCGCAATGGCCCGAAGCCTTCGGAAGAGCCCTTGCATAGCAATTGTCGATTCAGTATTCATATTGGTAGCTGAGAAGTTTCTTTTCTCGCGAGCTGATAATTCTCATCACCGCCAACGACGAGTCCCCCTATGACGAAAAAAACGCTGCAAATTCACAGTCAAAACATCCTTCCCATCATCAAGCGCTGGCTCTATTCCGACAAAGATATCTTCGTGCGCGAGCTCATCTCGAATGCCACAGATGCCCTGCGGAAAATCGATCTGCTCGAAGGGCAGGGGCCCTACCGCATCGACGTGCGCATCGACCAAGCAGCTAAACAGCTCATCTTCAGCGATACGGGCATTGGCATGTCGATCGATGAGGTGGAAAGGTACATTGCGCAAATCGCGTTTTCCGGCGCTGAAGAGTTTTTGAGTCACTACGGGGACAAGGCGGAAAAAGACGCCGTCATCGGCCACTTCGGCCTGGGCTTTTATTCCGCCTACATGGTGGCGGGCAATGTAGAGATTCAGACCAAATCGCATCGCGCTGAGTCTGAGCCGGCGCACTGGTCCTGCGCGGGCGAGTCGGAATACTCCCTCGATGTGGGGATGCGGGCTGCGCGCGGTACCGACATCATTTTGCACGTGACCGAAGAGGGCGCAGACTACCTCGATGAGCCCAAGCTTCGCGAGGTGCTCACGCGCTATTGCTCTTTTTTACCCTACCCCATCTACCTCAACGATCAGGAAATTACCCTGGGTGAGCCCCTTTGGCTCAAACATCCAAGGGAATGCGAAGACCGGGAATACATCGAGTTCTATCACAAGCTGCACCCCATGCATCCAGATCCCCTCTTTTGGATTCACCTCGACGTCGAATTCCCCTTTACGCTACGGGGCATTCTCTACTTTCCCCGCATTTCGGGGGATTTTGATCCCGCGCGCTCGTCGATCAAACTCTTCTGCAACCGCGTATTCGTTTCCGATAATTGCAAGGAGATTCTCCCCGAATTCCTCGCGCCCCTTCAGGGAGCTCTCGACAGCCCCGACATTCCCCTCAACGTCTCGCGCAGCTCGCTGCAAATGGATAAAAAAGTGCGGCAAATCGCGGGTCATATCTCGAAGAAAGTATGCGATCGGCTACGCCAACTGCAGAGCGAAGATCGCGAGAAATTCATCGAAATTTGGCCAGACATTCAGTGGATCGTCAAGGTGGGCGCCCTGCAAGATGAGAAGTTCTTCGAACGCGCAAGCGATTGGATGATCTGGAAAGGAGTCGGTGGAGAGCACGTCACGCTCGAAGCGCTCAAAAAGGGAACCGATGGATCTGAGGCGAAGGTGCATTACACCTTTCAAAACGCCGCCCCCACGCCATTTACTCAGCTCTATCTAGATCGTAAGCTCACGGTCATCGAAGCGCATCCACTGATCGATCCTCCCCTCTTTTCTTTGATCGAGCGCAAATGCGCGCCTTTAAAGTTCTTGCGTATCGACAGCGCCGTCGAGGAACCTTTGCTCGACAAAACTCGAGAAAAGACCCTGCTCGATAGCGACGGAAAGACGCAAAGCGTCAAGGTCGCTGAGTTTTTCCAAAGAAAGCTCGCCATCGACAAGCTACAAGTACAAGCCAAGAGCCTGCAAAGCGAGAGCATTCCGGCCATCTTGATCATCGACGAACAGTCAAGGCGCATGCGCGATACTTGGTTGCGGCAAAACCCGCCAAAAAGCGGTCAACCCGATGCTTTACCGGCCTGGTTACCGCCAGGAACTCTCGTTGTCAACACCAATCATCCCATCGTAGAGCAGCTGGAACGCATCGAGCACAAACATCCCGACCTTTGTCGTGAAATGGCCCTACACCTCTACGAATTGGCTCTTTTTACTCAAAATGAACTGCCCGAAAGTAAACGAGGGGATTTGACGCAGCGCTCGTTGCATCTGATGGGGGAATTAGCTCTGGCCATCGCTTAAGCGGTAAGCTGGATCTTTATCCCTGAAGGGCCACGCGGGGAAATTGCTCGAGAAAGCCGGTGAGAATCGTCTGCTCGATTTGATTTCTCAAGTGCATTGGACAGGCCACGCGCAGTGTCATCCTCAATTCATTGGGACTTGTGAGGGCGATGAAAACCTGTGGATGCACCACAGGTGATTCAATGCCGTTACGCCTGGAGCGCTCCTGTGCGCGCCTGTGCACTTTGTCTAAAAAAGCACTGCATTGACCCTGCGCAATCTCAAGGAGCAGCGTCTTAGCCGCGCGCAGATCCTCGCGAATACTCAAGGGAATGCTGAGGTTCAGCAACGCGAAGTTATCGACAAACGTCTCGTTGAATGCCAAATGCGTGAGCAAGAGGCTGTTGGGGAAACTGATTTGGCGGCCGGTGCGTAGGTTCCCCACGCCTTGCATTCCGACCTCCATAAGCGTTGTCGTCAGGAAGTTGAAATAGACGACATCGCCTCGCGAGGTATTGATTTCGATGCGGTCGCCCAATTGGTAGGGCTTACTGACGAGGAGGATGATGTAGCCGAGCAGGCAGAGAATGAGTTCTTTGAAGGCCAAGACGATGGCCACAGACCCCGAGAACACCAAAATGGCGCCCGACTTGAACTCATTGGTAGCCAGTAAAAGCGCTCCGACTAGCGCTAAAGGAATGACGACGAGGCGAATGTTGCCGATCGCTTTGAGCCTTTGTTCCTGTGTCCAGCGCAATTTAGCGCTGGTGAGGATCACCTCAACGGCCACGTAGCGCAAAAAAAACAGCGCGGAGAGGTACAGGGTAACCTTGACGATCGGGTTGCCGAGGAGTGCGGCGGCAAGTTCAATATTCATGCGGAGGTCATGCTCGACGAAGGGGTCAAACAAATCGTAGATTTGCTCATATAGAAAAATGCGATTTCAAGTTTTAAAACTACCGCTCAAGCCCCTGCAAAATCAAGAACTTCCTTTCTAAATTTTGCCAAAGCCCCCTTTAGCTGGCGATCCACCCTTTGCGCCCACCCTGCAAATTTGAACGGGCCTTGTCTTTTTTGGGCTTTTTGGGCTTTTCGGCAGCTAGAGCCGCTGCTTCATCGAACGTATCTCCCTCTATCTCGGCCACCAAGCTCTGGGTGTACGCGCTCAGTTCAAGGCGCACTTTTTCCATCGTCTCCCACTCCGGGCCGGTAAAATGACTCTTATTGGTCATATAGTTGGCGACTTCATCGGGGTTGACGCGAAACGCAGCGTGCATCGTCTGCAGTCGTTCAGCGAGAAGACGCGCATTGTGGGCGATGGCTTTACTTCGCTCGACGGCGTTGGGGGCGAGACTCGGATCCTTCAATTCATCGATCATTTGGTCAAATCCCGGAATATTAAAACTTTGCATCTGCGCTAAAACGCTTTTTAAATCCTGTCGAGACATGATAATCCCCTCTCCTACGGTCAATTAAACGCATCCAATGCATTGCTGTGATTAATTGCACACATAGCAAAAAAAGTATTTTCTCTAATAATAAAGTACGAGTCTTGATTTTTTTTTTCCGCGCCCTTAGGATTTTCACCGTTTGGACCGATAGCTCAATGGATAGAGCACCCGCCTTCTAAGCGGGTGGTTGCAGGTTCGAGTCCTGCTCGGTCCAATGCCTCGCGCCCCACAAAGGGGAAGTTCTCATTGTCAATCCAAAACTGGGCGTTTAGACTGCCGCATTTGGCCAATCCGCAAAGGGACACCACCCCTTCCCCCATCGATCAGGACGCAGCACAATGAACGCCCAGCCCCTATTGAGCGACTTGCTTGTGCAGTTGCCCCCGAGTCTACCGGTCGACGCCATGCTCGCCGAGCTCGAAACATCTGTCGATTCGACGTCTTTTTTCGAGCGCGCTTGCCGCACTCTGTACGAGCACCTAGTGCGCGCTCCCGAGCCGAGCTTTTGCCTCCTCGACGCTTTGCGCTACCTGCGGCGCGTCGAGGAGAAATTCCCAATTGATGAGGGGTTCGCGTTGGCCCATTTCGAGATTTGGCTCAATGCACAACCCGAAATCGATCGCGACGCCCAGCTACGCATTCGGGCTAAGATTGCCGGCAAATGGTTGCCTCGCAGTGCCTATCAGGTTTATTTCCCCATAGGCCTTGGGAACGCG
>CAXTAX010000023.1:0-8052 GCA_964241995.1 uncultured bacterium
CGGCAGTGGTTTGAACAAGTTTGCCAAGTGCAAAACGATCTTCCACGGGATGTGATTTGCTCGCTGGAGAGAAATGGCGAGAGCATCGAAGCCCATCGTTTCACGCGCGCGCATGAAATCCACAGAATGGATGTGCAAAGCGAGAGTTTTTGCGCGTTCATTTCTCACCACGCAAGAGCGCAACTGGGGGGCATAGGGCATTATTGGAGGGAGACAGAGGCCCGTCATTCCCCACATCTTGAAAGAGAGGGACACATTCAGCATAGCGCAGAGGGGTACGTGGAGACGCGCACTAGCCACCACCCCTACGTATTACCCACATCGCGCGCAGAACTGATGCTGGAAGAGCACTCGCCAAGTGAAGGTATGACGACGAGCTCTAGGGACCATTCTGAAAGTGCGCGAATTTCTCCGCATAATGCCCACCAAACTGACCATGTAGAACGTAAACACGAGGAAATGAGTCCACAAAAACACCATTCTGCACAAAAAATCGGTCACTCGCAAAAGCGCATGCCAGATTCGGCTTCTGCAGAAACCACTTTTGTTGAAGAGCCTGACGATATGCTGCGCTCTGAGCAAGAAAGTCGCTGGAAAAGGAGCTCTTTAATCACAAGGCTGCGAGGATTGCCCATCGAAAGAACCATTTCAAGACGCGTTCGGCATGCTTGGCGAAAAATGTTTGGGTAAAAGAATGTAACACCTCAAAAATGTTTCAAATGCAGATTCCCATCTCTCAATCTGCGCGTTGCTTTTCCCCATAATTTCTTTAACAGAAGCATTTATCCTTGACAATCTGCTCAAGGAGTGTTTCGTCGGGGATCTGGTTTCAATTCTCCAAAAGAAATGATCCAAAGTCTAGATATATTGATCTTAACGTGATAAGCTATAGTTTTT
This sequence comes from uncultured bacterium, assembly GCA_964241995.1. GTDB lineage: Bacteria > Chlamydiota > Chlamydiia > Chlamydiales > Parilichlamydiaceae > CAXTAX01. The sequence continues at coordinate 898 of CAXTAX010000023.1, forward strand.
CTATCAAAATGCATCCATCAGTTTTGAATCTGCCTAGATCGAGATATAACGCGAGCCCCACTAGATCATCTCATACTGAAAAAAAAAACTACATATGTAGACCAAAGTGTAAAATACAGGTGGTAGAGTAGGGCGATAGTATCATTGATCACCAGTACGTCACTTTAAAGCGACCAAGAGCTAAAAATCTAAAACGCATCAAGAGCGCAACATCAGTATTCAAAATAAATTGTTGCGTACAATTAATAAATTCTTCAGTTGGTCGATTCACGATGGCAAGTTAAACAAATTTTCAATGTACAATGCAATCTTCTCGCTGAAATCTGCGCTTTACTCTTTTGCTGATTTAGTTATTATGAGAAAAATGATAAGTAAAAGTTTTTATCGGTAAAGATAAAAACGAGCTACGCGAGGAGCGCAATGAGCCTTGGCAAAATTGGTAATCACCACCGATCCCAAAACGATAATGATGCGAAAACCCCCCTTCTCAAAGACAAGAAATCGCTGGATAACACGGGTGGGACAACGGACAAGCACAATGCTGTACATGACAGTTCGTTGCGAGCGCTTGACGATCTTACGAAATCAAAAGAGCGCGCTCACCAAAATTCGAAGCTGAAACTAGATAAGCCTACAAGGAAAGGAAAGGCAGCTCAAATAGGGAAAAAATTTGAAAAGGGGATGGAAAACCTGGGAAAAGCTCTTGAAAAGACCATACGAGCTGTGGGTAATTTCATCGAAAAACACAAATCTTCAAAGGGCATGACTGATGCAATGAACGAGTTTTTGATCGGTTTAAAAGCTCGAAGAGACTGGCATTTGAGCCAACCAAAACTCGCGCGTGTCGCACGAATACTGCACGCTCTGCAACAAAATTTGAACAAGGACCAAAAAATTCTCAAAAGTATTGAAAGCACTTCTAACTCAACAGATCAAAAGTGGATTAAAAGTAAGAAGGATTTGTTATTTCATTACGATCGGCAGATCAATGATTTGAATAAAGCACTGCTAAGACAAATGTCGGAAGAAACTTTCAAACAAGCACAAAATGGTTCTTTTACGGATTTAAAATCCAATTTTGACTACGAAATGACGCAGCTTCAAGAGGGCATTAGGGTTGTAACTTTAGAGCTGTCAAATTTCAAGATAAGAGCCTAAAGTGTATTGAGAAATGAATCGGTAACTTCCCTATCGGCACCTGACAGAGAACGAGACAAATAAAAACGGTTTCTATTTTCGCTCGTTCAACAAGGATTTTCACGGTGAAAAGAGAGCGCTAAAATTTTCAAAAACAACGCTTTTCTTGTCAAATAGAACTTGAAAGCAGCTAGGTACTTGCTGAGCGCTCGAGTGGTGACTTTCAACCAGTTCAGCGCGAACATTCGGTGTGATGAAGCAACAGTTTTCGCTGTACTCGAGTAAAATGGAACCTAGCTGAACTTTGCCAGCGATGAGCTATTTGATAATTTTGATGTGCTCGCCGTTACAATTTGTCAAATAAGATACCCAATTAGATTTGCGAGCAAAGCTGTCTACGAAAAACTGCGCAAAATAACATTTTCAACTAGGAACTTCATGGGTGCTTTGACCTCTGTCAATAGCACACCCTCTGCCAGTAGAATTTTCCGAAGAGTACGTCTTCAAATTCGCATGAACGCACTCCAAAGGACTAAGACAATCAAAAGTCAAATGCAATCCACTTCCCTGGCCATTAGCTTTGGATGGCGAGGCAAAGCAGCGATCAAAGAGGAAATAGCGCATTATATTCAAAGGCGTGACGAGATGATTTCAAGTTCGCTAGTAGACCGCTTTAGGCGCAAATCAGTGAAATCGGACCCACCGGCCAAATGGGGGCGCGCTGACCTAATCGCAGAATGGCGACCTTAGTCCTCTATTGGGTTATGAAAAAGGCATACTATTGCCCATACATTTGAAGACTGGGCTGAAAGAGCCCGAGTCAGCTTCTTTGCATACTCAATATCTATTTGTACCTCTTGTAACGTCGCTGATTGTTCAGAGTATGGATGGAAATATGCCAGCTTGAAGATCAATTTACGCATCCAACGCGGTGCAATGTCTTGGAATGTTAATATACCTGGATTAATTTCTAAATCAATCACTCTCAATCTGCAGTAATTTATAAGTTTTAGGGTTTAAACTTATAGATGACTTTCATGTATTAAAGTTATATGTTATGTAAAAATTAAGTTGGAACAAGTAAGATAACCATCTTGAGGCATACAATGGAACTTGGAAAAATTGGAAAGCATCTACACGCTCAAACTCCTGATCAATTGAATGAAACGAGCGTCCATACACATCAATCATTGCAGAAATCTAAGCCAACTAAGGGCCATCACGAAGGGGTAGAGCGCAGTTCAAAAGATGCATTGAACAATCTCGCGATATCCAAAGAGCATGCCGAACATCCATCGAAAGCTCAACACAATGGTCCTGATGGGGTAAAATCTACCAAGCAATTCACCAAGGTTCTCGAAAAAGGGATTTATAAATTGAGGAAAGCAGTAGCAAAAACAATTAAAGCTACTCTCGCATTTATAGATAAAAAATCTCGAATTGGCATGGATAAGCCAATGAAAGATTTTTTGTTTGATTTTCGATCAATAATTGACTGGGAAACTAGTCAAAAAAAATATAAACCAGCAATTAAAAATATGGAGTATATTTTAGAGAAAAATCAAAGGCTAATTGAGAAAGTAATGGGCGATTCTACCAGTAAGCTTTTCAATCAAAGCTGCCTGGAAAGTATCCAAGAGCTCGCCAAAACTAAAGGGAAACTGGATTATTTGAAAGAAGTGATCAATAACACCAACCCTAATAGACTAATCCGATCGGACGAAAGAATTTTTTACACAAGGATAAAATCTTCATGTGATAAGATTTTTAATGAACTAGAAAAAAAGTTAATAAACTAACTTTGACAATACAAAAATTCCCATAAGTATTGTGCTCGCCGAGCCGAAACCCGTTAACCCTGCATGGGTAGGAACGTAGTCTTGAGTTCGCTACACTTCCGTGATCCTAGCCTGTTGACTTCTGGGAAATAGTTTCAAAGGGAATTGACGGGAGTGAAAATGCAGGCTATTATCGCTCCCCTATTTTCAAGTCTTTTGGGCCTTTGAAAAGCCCCGCCAGCAGTGGCCCCTTCAAGAGCAAGTCACCTACCAGAAACGGGACAACCCCCAACTCCCAAGCAGCACGGCACCCCACTAGAGAAGCCAGGTGCAAATAGCCACATCCCAAAATAATTACACTACCCATCCAAATGGCGAGGATTGGAGCAAATTTTGCATGGTTTTTTGCTAATCTGGTGCGGCGCAAAAACGCTACGCTCCATGCAGATAGCAAATACCCGACCAAATAGCCTCCGCGCGGGCCCACCAAATGCATCCACCCCCCCTGACCGCTGAAAAGAAGTGGCAAGCCGCAGCCGCTGCCAAAGAGATAGAAGAGCACCGAAGCAAATGCCGTAGTCGGGTGGCCCCATGCCAGCCAACAGACTACCTGAGGGGCAAAACTCAACGGCACAGGGCTGAACATCAAAGGTACACTCACCCGAGCGCTCAGAGCGATGAGTCCAGCTCCCCATATTGCGCGAAAAAGAGCGTTCCACGAGCTCAACGCATTGTCCTTGCGCGCAATAAATGCGCTGGTGGTGGTACTTAAGCTAGTTGCCATGTCGATTCCTCCAATGAGAATGTAGTTTACTCAGCTGATGGGGGATTGCGAATCTTGAGCAGATCGCAGACCTCGATCCAGATGCGGCGAGTCGATTGATAGCTCAACTCCCGCTCAGCATCTTCAATGCGGACCCATCGAGCATCGTGCACTTCAGCCGCTTGTAAGAGGAGCTTCCCCCCTACGAGAGCGGGAAAAAAATCCACCCTTTTCTTCACTTCGATTCCCTCTTGAGAAGTGAACGTATAGCGCTCATTAAAAGGGACCTGACTGAAATACTCGATCACCCGCAGCCCCGTCTCCTCCAAAAGCTCGCGTTCTGCGGTTTGCCGCATCGATTCCCCAGCAAATGCATGCCCTTTGGGAAAGGACCACGTGCAACGCTGCAAGATCAATAGGGTTTGCCACTGCCCCATATGGTACTGCAAAGGAACAATGCCTATAGAGCGATCCTCTCGTGGATTTCTAGACAATCTACCCCTCCCAACGGGAAAAGACGAGACTAGAGTTATGCCCCCCAAATCCCGAAGAATTGGAAAGGGCAGTGCGCAGCGTATGGTGCTCAAGCCGATGCGAGACCCAATGCTCTGGTAGCAAAGGCTCTGGCTGCTGCAGATTCAGGGTGGGATGCACCACTTGTTCCCGCAGCGCCATAATCGTCGCAATGGCCTCCAACGCGGCTGAGGCGCCTAGCGAATGGCCGATCATCGATTTGGTGGCGTTGATGCGTAAACGTGGGTGGTCTTTGAAGACCTCGACGAGAGCCTTGAGCTCGGCGAGATCGCCTGTAGGAGTCGAAGTCGCATGAGCATTGAGGTAGTCTACGTCACTTGGCGAGATGGTCGCATCCGCAAGAGCTGCGCGCATGCAAGCGGCAACACCGCTCCCATCTGGGCGAGGATCGGTGAGGTGATAGCCATCGCAATTGATCGCGCCACCACTGAGCACTGCGAGAATTGGGGCGTTGCGCAAACGCGCATGCTCGAGGCTTTCTAAAACCAGTACGCCAGCACCTTCGGCCATGACAAAGCCATCGCGACCACAGTCCCACGGGCGCGAGGCTCCCTCGGGATCGTCGTTGCGCTTTGAAACGGCGCGACAGGCAATGAACCCCGCCATGCCCATGGGACTCAAGCAGCTTTCGGTTCCACCCGCGAGCATCAAATCCGCATCGCCCCGCTCGATATGGCGCAACGCCGAGAGAAGACAGTAGTTGGCGCTCGCGCACGCCGTCGAAATGGCGTAGTTGGGACCCATGAAACCCAAGTCGATACCGAGTAGCGCGCCAGCCATATTGGTGAGAATGTGGGGGCAAAAAAACGGAGAGATGCGCCGATATCCACGCTCTATCAGCGTGCTGATCCCCTCTTCCTGCGTCCTCATTCCCCCAATTCCAGAACCGATGAGAATCCCGCAGCGCGCGCGATCAAGGGACAGGTTTTGCAAGTCAAAAGTCGCATGCTCAAGAGCGCGCTTACCCGCTAAGAGCGCAAAGCGGATGTTTGGGTCGAGACGGCGATCGACCTTGCGCTCGATGTAGCCTTCCACATTGAGCGCGCTGACAACGCCTCCAATTTGCGTCGAGTACTCCCGCTTGGCGAAGTCCTCAATGCGGCCGATGCCGCTCTTTCCCTCCAAGAGCTGGCGGTAAAAATGCTCTGGATCAGATCCCAAACAGCTCACCAGGCCCATCCCCGTGATCACCACAGTTTTCTTACTCATTTTGTACCTCGGGCAGATCCCCCTCTTCGTCGAGGTGGCAAGGTAGGTCCAATTCGAGCAACTCTCCCTCTCGCCAAATCTCCTCGAGGCAATAATGGCATCGCAAGTCGGGCAGGATGAGATGCACGATGAAATCGGCGTAATCGAGCACGGTCCAATCCCCAGTAGCTAATCCTTCAATATGTATAGGTCGCAATCCCTCGCGCATGAGGCGCGCTGTAATGGCATCAGCGAGGGACTTTAAATGACGATCGACGCGCCCCTCGCTGACGACGCAGTAATCGGTGATCGTGGAAATACCTCGCAGGTCGAGTGCCAGGGTATTAATCCCCTGCTTTTCCCAAATTTCCGCGGCGGTGAGATGAACGATTTGCTCTGTAGTTTTCTGCATAGTGATGGGCTTTTTGCGATGCGCTTTTAGATGAGTACTCCCCACTGTCAATGCCAGCGCACTATACAATGAATCTGGGCATTGAAGTCGATGGGGGCAATGCATGAGGACATCTCAAGAAGATGCCATTTTGGTGGAAATTCCCCTCATGCGAGGGAGTTTTGGACATTGTGATTGAGATTGCCACATGCGATGCACATTTGGATTTGAAACTCGCTGCGGTTTTCCCTACATTGTTTCAATGTAGCGCATTCCCTTCAATGCGGCGCCGATTTAGAGCTGATCTTGCATCCCAAGGCGCATTATCCATTCTACGGAAAACAGGGCAACCCATGGGCGCCTGCCACGCCGCCGAGAGGGTTTGGGAAATGGCGATGCACTTTAGCGCTGATGGCTTCGTGGCAACTTTAAAAAGTCGCTGGCATTTCCACTTTCCCCGGGCGCAGAGATGAACGCGCTCTTACCGACTGACGCACATCGTAACTATGCAGTGCCTTGAGGAATCACTCAGAGTACTCTGGGTGCACAGGACAAAAAAAGCGGACCCGGTTCCAATAGAGAACTTTAGCCCCCGGGTCATTGTGCTCGCAGGTCCCACTGGATGTGGGAAATCGGATTTGGCATTGGCCCTTGCTCAGCGCCTTGGCGGCGAGATCATTTCCGCCGATTCCATGCAGGTCTACAAGGGGATGAGTGTGGGAACGGCTAAGCCGTCTTTACGACAGCAAGAACTCATTCCCCACCACCTCATCGACATTTGCGAAGTGCGGAACCCGTATAACGCTTGCCGCTTTGCTGAGGATGCCAAACGCGCCATTTACTCCGCAGCTAGCCGCAACCGCGTTCCGATCGTCGTGGGAGGCACGGGCTTTTACATCAACGCCCTTCTCTTCGGCCCCCCTCAAGTCCCCCCCTCAGATCCGCTCATTCTAGCGCAGTTAGAAGCGCATTGGGAAAAGTTTGGAGCCGAATTGGCCTTTGCCTATTTGCGTGACAAAGATCCAGAGTACGCCGCAAAGATCTCGCGCGCAGACAAGCATAAAATTTTGCGAGGCCTTGAGATCATCGCGATGACCGGGCAGAAAATTAGCGCAGTTCCCTGGCCTGCAAAAAGGCGTAGGTCACCAATGGAGTTTCACTGTTTTTTTCTGCATCGACTGCGATCCACCCTGTATAGGCGCATCGAGAAACGATGTGAACTCATGATTCGGCGAGGGTTGTTAGAAGAGACGCGCGATCTGTTAAATCAAGGCTTGCTCGAAAACCGCTCGGCCTCTCAAGCCATTGGGTATCGACAAGCACTCGAATTTTTAAAGTCGGCGCATTCTGAAAGGGACTTCTTG
>CAXTAX010000024.1:0-7953 GCA_964241995.1 uncultured bacterium
TCTTTTGTTGAAGTGGGGGACGTCATCAAGATCGATACGCGCGCTGAGGAATATATTCAGCGCATTTAGAGGATCGCAGTGTGGAATTAAAACAGGTCAAAGAGCTCATGAGCCTTATGGAAAGGCTCAACATCGAGGAGGTGAACTGGCGAGAGGGAGAATCACAGCTTCAGCTCAAGCGTCCATCCCCCTCCACGCCAAGCACCTTGCAAGACGATGCCGCATGGTCGCATCGACCCGTAAGTCCATTGCCCGCTGGAGCCCACCCACTCAGCGCTGGGTCGTCAAAACGCCAAGATTTTCAGGCGCTTTCATCAAGGGAGCCTTTGGGGGGAGGGGCACCAGATGCGCAGCGCGATCCGGCACAAATTGTGCATTCTCCCATGGTGGGCACTCTTTATTTGACGCCTGCTCCCGATAGCCCCCCATTCGTCAATGTCGGGGACACGGTGAGCGAGGATAGCGTGCTCTGCGTGATTGAAGCCATGAAAGTCATGAATGAAATTCGCGCGCCCAACTCGGGGAAAATCGCCGAGATTTTTATGGAGAGCGGCAGTCCAGTAGAATGCGGTTCGCATTTGATGCGCATCGCTTGAGGTGAGCCCAATGCAAAAGGTCTTGATCGCCAATCGGGGAGAAATTGCTGTAAGGGTCATTCGGGCTTGCCACGACCTAGGCTTGCAGACAGTAGCCGTCTACTCCAATGCCGATGCACAAGAGCTTCACGTTTTGCATGCCGATGAGGCGATTTGCATTGGGCAAGCTCCTCCAGCTCAATCGTATCTCAAGCGGGCAAATGTTCTGGCCGCTTGTGAAATCACTGGCGCCGATGCGATTCACCCAGGATATGGGTTTTTGAGTGAAAGCGCGCAATTCGCTTCGATTTGCGAGAGCTGTGGATTGCACTTCATCGGGCCAAGTTCCGAGACCATCGCCCTTCTCGGCGATAAAGCGCGCGCTAAAAAGCTCGCGCGCAGCTTGAACATTCCCACTTTGCCCGACTCTAATGGTTCTATCGAAGATCCTCACGTGGCCGCTCAACAGGCCAGCATTTTGGGCTATCCATTGCTGGTCAAGGCCGTTGCAGGTGGTGGAGGGCGAGGCATCCGCCTCGTACAATCGCCTGATGAACTCGCAGGTGAGATGGCAGCCGCGCGCGCTGAAGCGCGCATCAGTTTCGGCAATGCCGCGGTCTACTTGGAAAAATACCTCAGCACACCGCGCCATGTCGAGGTGCAGGTCATCGCCGATAACCATGGAAATAGCGTCCATTTGGGAGATCGAGATTGCACGGTGCAACGCCGCCGCCAAAAGCTCTTGGAAGAAGCACCCGGGCCCACCATCTCTTCCCAATTGAGGCATCGACTGACTCAGGATGCTCTCGCGCTTATGCAGGCGGTGCAATATCGCTCTTTGGGGACGGTGGAATTTCTCCTAGATGATGACGGCAGGCACTATTTTATGGAGGTCAATACGCGTGCGCAGGTAGAGCACACTGTAACCGAAGAGATTACGGGCATCGATCTCATTTGCGAGCAGATCAAACTCGCGATGGGAAATCCTTTGAGCTTTTCTCAAAAGCAGGTGCATTTCCAGGGGCACGCCATTCAAATGCGCATCAATGCCGAAAATCCCGAAAGAGATTTTCAACCCTCGCCTGGAAAAGTCGAGTACTATCTCCCCCCTGGGGGGCCTAATGTGCGCGTGGATAGCGCGTGCTACTCTGGATGCACCATCTCTCCCCACTACGATTCACTGATCGCAAAATTGATCGTTCGGGGGCGTGACCGCGCACATGCCATTGCGGTGGCTCGCCGAGCGCTTAGCGAATTTCATATCGGAGGCATCGCCTCAACGCTCAAGATGCATCGCGAACTGCTGCGCGATCGAGCTTTTCTCGAAAGTGATTTCGATTTGAATTTTGTCGATCAGAAATTTGGGATCTGAGAGCCCTTTGGGCTTTTTAGTATTGGCCCAAATCCTTTGATGCAAGCTGCAAGGGCTCTTCGACGGCATCCTCTTCGGCAAGCGTCAAGGGATTTTGCCAGCTGACCACAAGGCGATACTCTTTTTGGGGCTCTAAAGCGGGATCTTTGTGCCCACTCTGCGCACTCTCTTCGAGGAGTTGAACGCGCGCGAGGATGCAGATGCTCTGCTCATCGCGTTCAGCTCTATGAAGATGGTTGTCAAAACGCAAATTCTCGAGCTCTAGGGAGATTTCCTCTTCTGATTTATCGACTGCGCATCGCAAGCGAAAGCGCCCTTGCACATGCGCTGTTTGCCGACAGAGGGTCTCGAAGTCCAGCGGGGTGAGCGAGAGGCTCGTCGAATTCTCGAATTTGGTCACTAGCACTGTGAGGGTCGGTATCGAGGCGATTTTTTGCGCGTGGCGTAAATACCATCGATCGTAAAGTCGCATCAAGGCCTTGCTGAAGTGGCGCTCGAGCGTGTGCATGCCCCGCTCGCGCACTCCGTAAAGTATGCCAGGTGTTTCACGCCAGTTGGATTTGACGCGAGCAGGCCCTGCGCATCCAAATAAGATGAGCGCGCCAATCGCGGCGATGCGTCCACACTTTTTAGGTAAAATTTTTGAGGAAAGGGCCCCAAAAGTTTCACGACGCACAATCATTGCTCACAATCATTGTTCATGAAGGGTCGACAGCAGGTTCGTAGAGGGGAAAGATCTGAAATCCGGCTCTGCGCACCCAAAAGAGCAAATCGACGATAGCTTGCCATTTCGCGTTGCGGTCGATTTTTACAAAGACTTGAGTGCGCGACTTATCCCTTGGCAAAAGGCCGCGCTGATGTTGAAGCTGCAATTCTCGAGCCACTCCCTCGGCAGAGGAAATTTCGTAGTCTCGAGCTTGTGCGATCCATCGATATTCACCACCTTGAGAGATGCTCAAGGAGACAACTTTTTGGGGCCTTTGTTCCTCTGAGCGCTTTCGTTGATCTGGGGAAGCCACAGATTGCACTTTTGCCAAGTCGATTTCCGTATCCAACGTCATCACGCGTGAAATAGCCAAAGAGGCAAAAAACACGAGCATGAGAAAGAGGAAATCGATCATGGGCGCCAAGTTGAGGGAGACTCGGGCCTTTAGATCCTCTTCGGGCAGAAAACTCACGCGACAGTCCTCGGGGTTTTGTGCATTGCGCTATTCTTTCGACGTGGGCTTTGTCATCGCCGCAGTCAAGCTCAATACGCGGGTTTCCATTTTTGACATCAGGCCCGTTGCCCAAATTTTTGGTGTGGCGTGCAGTAGCATCGCCAAAATTGCGACCATAAGGCCGACAACCGTTGTGCCAATTGCGACTCCGAGACCATCAAATACGGTGATGAGGCTCTCAGGAGTACGATTTTTGTCGTACAGTCCGTAAAAAATACCGACGACTGTACCGAGTAGCCCCAACATGGGAGCGGTCACGGCAATGTCGTTGAGCAGCGAGACTTTTTGCCATAGCTCGAGACCCAGGCGTTTCCCCTCAGCTTCGATGGCTCTGAAGACAGCGCCAGAGCCCTGTTCGCGCATGGCAAGACCGCTTCCGATGATGCTGGAGATGGCGCTCGAGTCGACTTCACAGAGGTATTTGGCCTGTGCGAAATCGCGTTGGGCGATTTTATCGTGAATCTGCGTGAGGAATTCCTCAGGCATCGTTTTACGTTCGCGCCACGAGATGAGCGCGTAAATCCAAATCGTCAATGCGCAGATCGAAAGAATGGTCAATAAGGAGTAGATGAGGGGAGCGCTCCCAAAGACCCTTCTGAGATCAATTGCCTGCGCAGAAGCGTGAGTGGCTGCCGAGGCGGCGAACTCAACGGGTGCAATAGCTTCAGCATGGCCCTCAACAGCACCGAGGAGTGCGCTGCGGGCGATAGCAAAAAAGCAAAAAATGGAGAGTCTGAGCATGTTGGTGGTGCCCTCTTTTGCTCGCTTGGTAAAATTGCGACAATAGCTCTCAAGATCCAAGTGCGCAATCTTTATCTTTTTTCCATTTGGGAAATTCACACTGCACTAGTCGCAATATTCCAACGGATGCTCGGGGCATTTGCCCAGCTTTGGATGAATGGAGGGGGAGTGAGTGGCTCAATGTCAAATAGATCGATGGGGGCGTACTCATCGAGTATTGAGGATCCGCATTCGCCATTCCACCCGCTTTTGCTCAAGAGGTATCGCCAGCGAAACCAACGAATGACCAGGGCAGAGGAATGTACGGGTGGCGTTTTTGCTTTCACTTCCTGGACCCTTTTCAAAGGCAAGGCGGTTTGCGGTGTGAGAAAGGGAAGTTCGCTGTAGCGTCTAGTGATGTTCTCGAGAGATTTGCGGGCGATGAGCAGATGTTGCGCGGATCGTTTTTGTTCCTCTTCAAGCCATCTCAAGGGACGCGCATTGGACTCCAGGGTAGGTTTGGCGCGCGCTTGTCTTTCGGCGAATTTGGACAATGTGATTTGGTGTTTGTGGAGGTTGGCTAAATCTCGTTGTATTTGAGAGTGTAAAATGTCTAGATCGAGCAGATCTGGATTGGGTTCCTGCTCGTTCATTAAACCCAAATCGCTTTCGATGGAAAACGGCGCAGTGTTGCGTTGAGCTTCTGCCATTCGGCGATCCGTTGGAGAATAGCGCCCGATCTTTCCACCCATGGGGTCGCTGCGCAGCGCCCGTGTTGTTTCAGGTGGCGCGTGGAGCCATGAGATCCACGACGCATAGGGCTGAAAGCGCGATTGATCGATGCGTTCATCTTGGTGAGAGGCATCGTCGCGCTTTGCCAAAGCGTTGGAGAGTAGTGTTCTGGAAGGGGTTACAAAGTGCAGTCCCCGGTCGGCGATGATCAGTAGGGCAATCGTACAAACGATCGACAACGTCAACCCCAGACAAATCATGGCGATCTTCGTTCGCGACAAGGACAAAGAGAGAAGCTTGCCAACCGCCTTTCGAATCCAATCGATCCCCCATTTTCCAAACCGCGCGAGAGGCCAGCGAAAAAGGACCGATCCCTCGCAGTAGACCCAAGAACTCATTGCGGGCAAAGCCTGAGAAATCTTATCGGGAAGTTGCTGCCGCTCCACGTGGCTCTCAAGGGCCCGATTCAAATCAATCATTGCGCTTCCCGGGCTAGGGCAAACGGCTAGCAAAGCCGTGTTATGGGCATTGACAATGCGGTAAAAAGCGCAGTGAGACTCCGCTTTTGAGGAGATGCTTTGAGGAAGTACGGGGTTCCAAGTGGGGTCTAATCGCGCCTTGGAGTGCAACGCAATGTTTCCCCATAGCGCTACCAGTAGCTCTCGCTTTTTTCCGCTAAAAGGCGGACCCACAATGATCATGGCCGAGAGTTGCTCCGCTAAAGCACTCCAAGGGCCATTTGCGAGGGAATGGCGCCATTTCTCAAAACAACTTTCCAAAAACGGTGCATCGAGACGTTTTTTGTGCTTCGTCCCCCGCCAAATGTCGAGCTTCAGAGAGTTTTCCAAATGAGACAACGCATCCTCATTCGGGAGATCCTTTCGGTCTTCTGCAATTAAACAGAACACTGATAATGTCGAATCTCTTGAGATTGAATAGGCGCGATCGATCGATCGATGCGGACGCTTAATGAGCAATTCCAGTTTCATACACAGTGGGTTTTCATGCTCGAGTTACGCTGTTGGGGAAGGCGCTTCCCCCAACCCGTAAGACTGTGTTGCGGGTTGCTTTGGCGTGTGCGGCGTGAATACCCGCAAGACAATTCGGCAGTCGTAAAAAATTGTTTAACACAATACACAAATTTACTTTATCTAAAGTAGGCGGTAACTTAATGCAGCAAATGAAGAGGTAATGCCAGTGGCGAAAAAAGCGCGATTGCCGCTTCCAAATCCCTGTCCACATGAGGGGGTGTGGCTCGCATCCCAACAGTTTTTTTATCAGCCCCCTAAGGTTTTTTCTCATTTAGGCAACTGGGCAGACATTGATTTGAAAAGTGATTCGAAACGTTCACCGCTGGACGTTCTCGAGTCTTTTTCAAGTCGAGAAGCATTTGACGCGCAAAGTTTTTTTGCCAACTCGCACCCCATTTGCGTCGAGTTTTGCAGCGGTAACGGGGCGTGGATCGAACAGAAGGCGCTCCATTCCCCCCAATGCAATTGGATCGCAGTGGAACGAAGGTTGGATCGCGCTCAAAAGATCTGGCACCGCAAGATACGATCAGAACTTTCGAATTTGGCCATCGCCTGTGCGGAAGCGGCCCTTTTTTGCGCGATGTTCCTACCCACACATGGCGTTCAGCAATGCTTTGTAAATTTCCCCGATCCGTGGCCCAAGGCGCGACACGCCAAGCATCGATTGTTGAAGCCTACGTTTTTGAGCGATCTTGAGCGCGCCCTTGTGGCAGGCGGACATCTTTTGGTCGCTTCTGACGATGCGCAGTTGATGGAGCAGCTAGAAAGCGATTTGCGCTCTGGCGCGCACTTTCATCTAAATCGCCATCTGGTCCACTCAGGTGATTGGGGATATGGGACGTCGTTTTTCGCAGAACTTTGGCGTTCGAAGGGGCGAAAACTTCATCTGGCACACTGTCGGGCCCCGCTGCCGAGTGTGCACTTGCAGCGCTCAGTGCCTTTGCTTTGTGAAACTCAAAAGTCAATGTAAAACTATACCTAAAAATGATGGGGATCGCAATGCCCGGAAACTTTAACGCGAGTCGGCAAACATGGTCGCACAAGGGAAACGAGATGCATCCCTGGATTTGGATGGGAAGGGATTCCAATCGGCCAGCATGTTGCAATGTTCAAGGTATTGACGTCGATTGTTCGGCGAAATCTCCTTTGCGTTGGGGCGATGCGCATCGAATGGCGCATCACTTAAGCGAAAAGGGCATTTTAATCATGTGGAACTTACAAACAGGTCTTTTCGATGGGGGCGTGTCTACTCCGGGCGAGGGTGCGCTCAATGCGGCTTTACGCGCCTTTGCATTTTTCCAAGAGACCCTTTACCCCCACTTTGCAGAGTGGACCCTTTGCGCAATTGTGGACAAAGTAATTCCCCGGGAATGGGCCATGACAGGGGCATCGACACCCACACTAGTGCGCGATGAGCCGGTATGCCACGATTCCTTATCTTTTGATCGCTCAACTATTTTTGAGCGATTTGAGCGCGCGTGCGAAATATGGCGCAGCTTGTCGGCGGCGCTCTCCGAGGATTGCCCAATTGGAGTATTGCTCGATCTGCGCGCCCTTTCGCCTGCATTGCAATTGCAACTCACTCATCAAGAGCGCTTGGAGCATTTACTTCCCTTTGTCGATTCCAATTTGAAAAGCTTAGGCGCCCTGACTTGGAATCGCCCCTCTTTTCAAGGGGCGATTTGGGCGCAAAAAGAACTTGCCCCCTCGACAGCCACAGTCTCGAGGGGGGAACTTGCCCTCGCTCTGGGAGTGCCGATTCGCGAGTGTAGAGATGCTCTATGTTGGGAACGCCTGGGCAGATCCATTGAATTGCTGGAAGATCTTGGCATTTCTCACCGCACCATCTCGTTGCGTTGCCTACGCGATCATTGGCAAGGTCTCGACGAGATCATCGCTTATACGCAAGGCATGACGCATTTGGAACGTCGCCAGCTCGAGGGCTTTTGTGCAGCCGGCGGGAGAGTGGTGGGTCTAGGTCAAGAGCAACTTTTTGAAAATCAAATTTCGTTTGGAAAATGGGTGGTGGAAAAGATGGCGAATGGATTAGATGATACGTTTGCCAAAAGTGAGGGCATAGCGCGCGCGTGAGCGATAAAATTTGCGGGATATCTGGCGAGGCGCTGGTGGAAGAGTACGTGCAGCATTTGCGCATCGAACGACTATTATCGCCTAACACTTTTGGCGCGTACCGCTCTGATTTGCGCCAATTTTTGCAGTTTCTTCACCCCTCCAACACCCGATTGGAGGTGGTCGACGCGTCGCATATAGCGGCTTTTTCACAAAGCGTGGTGCAGCGGGGA
>CAXTAX010000025.1:0-7703 GCA_964241995.1 uncultured bacterium
GGGCTGCGCGCTCGTCTTACTTCTGCTCTCTACCAGCAGGGGATTGTGGCTGCGCTTTTGGCGTCGCAGAGCGTTTCGGGCGAAGTGTGCTGAGGAGAATTTGCTCAAAGCACTGCTGCGCAATCAACGCGCTTTTACCTTGAAAGAAGGCGCCTATTTGCTCGGGATCAAAAAAAGAGCGCTCAGCAGATATGTCAAGCGCCTCTGCCGCCGCAATTTGGTCCAGAGCGAGCAGACCCGGTTTTTCCTCACCGGCGCTGGTGAGGAAAGGGCGCGGTACATTACACGCCTGCACAGACTTTGGGAGCTTTACCTCGTGCATCGCATGGGTCTCATCGCCGAGCGCGTTCACGCCAATGCCGAGCACATCGAGCATGTTTTGACGCCCGATGTCGAGCGGCAGTTGACCCTGTTATTGCAAAATCCGCGCGTCGATCCCCACAAGAGCGCCATTCCTCCCCTTTAGTCGATGCTCAGTTTTTTCTTTTCGCAGCTTGCCCCATCACCTGTTGGTCTCGATCCCTTTGATGGGGCGAGCGGATGGGAATGTCTCGCGCTCTTTTTGCGCCGCCTGCCCCTGTGGCTGCAAAAAGATAGCGAACTTTTTTTGGATGAAATTCAGATCGCTACGCTGATCTTTGTAGGGATCTCGTCGGCATTGATCGGCGCTCTTTTGGTGCTGCGCCGCCAGACAATGCTCGCCAACTCCCTTGCCCACACCGTACTCTGCGGCATCGTTTTGGCCTACGGCTTCGAGCGCCTTTTGGAGGAATCGCCAGGCGAACTGGGGGGAGCGCTTTCGGTGAAAACCCTGTGGCTCTCTGCGGGCGTAGCGGCACTGCTCACCTCCTGGCTCACAGGCTGGGTGCAGCGCCACCTACGCCTTGCGCCTGAGTCGAGCGTGGCTCTCGTCTTCAGTACGCTCTTTGCTCTGGGGGTGCTTCTCGTTTCGATGATTGCCAAAGATGCGCATATCGGTATCGAGGTGATCATGGGCAATGCCGATGCCTTACTGCCGCGCGATGCCTACATCGCCTTGATTGTCTGCGCCATCAACGTTCCTCTTTGCGCGTTTTTATACAAAGAGCATGTCCTCGCTGCCTTTGACCCCCAATTCGCTCACAGCGTGGGCATTCGCACAAAAGTCATAGATTTTTCCCTCACTTTGCAAACGGCGCTCACATTGCTCTGCGCGTTTCGCTCAGTGGGGTCTTTTTTAATTCTCGCCTGGCTTTCCGGTTTGCCGATCATTTCGATGGTTTGGGCCAAGAGTCTCGGAAAGCTCTGGCTGATCGCGGGAAGTATCGCCCTTGCCCTCGCGGTGAGTTCGGTCTGTCTCACGCGGCATTTCCTCACTTTTTCGCAGTTGCCCCTATCGACCTCGGGAATGAGTGTCACCCTGCTTGTCGCTTTGCAAGTCCTTGTATTTAGCTTAAGGCACATTCGATGGAGCGCCAGCAAACGCCCATAAACGCATGGGCAGCGAGCGCAAGTGGTAAGTTCAATGGGGCTTTTCGATTGAGCATCTGGCATCAGTCGCGCCTATTTCTACAAGCGCATTTCAATCTTCACGTTGCGGACTTAACACGTACTTCAAAAGTTAGTCACTCAGCAATCCATTTTAATCTCTAGTTACCTATAGCTTTTTGCGTGAATGCGCGGTTGTATCGCGATCAATAAACTTCAGAAATTAATGCAGCGTCTCTATTGCATAAGTTCTTCATTTAAAGTAAAAAAGAAATATACTACAATGATCTAATCTTTGTGTTTTTTCGAAATTTATCGAACTAAATAGAAAAGATTATTTAAAATCCAACAAATCAATTTACGAGCTGCGTAAAGCGATGAGTATTCAAAAAATTAAAAGCAAACAGTATCCCTACACGGGAAATGCTCTAGGTGCAAAAGCAAAAAGCACCAAAAAAAGCACATATGCACCAAGCAAAGTTCAGGCAGTAGCGCGTCGTGCATTGCCCAACCAATTCGAAAGCGAAGGTATTGCCAAGGCGAAGTTGTCTGATCGCGCCGTGTACTCTCTGCGATCGGGTATGATGAAAGTTCATAGTAAAATTTTAGACCTCATGCACACGATTGTATTGCTCATTGAAAAATTAAAACCTCGAAAAGATATGGATAAGCATCTCAGGAAGTTGCTCGAAGATCTTAAACAGAGCGTCGACTTTAGTAAAGAAACCCCCTTAATAGACAATTTTCACAAAAGACTTGAGCATTACAAAAAAAACGAAGTAACTTTTTTCGAGCTTTGGGAAGTCAGGAGTTAAGCAGTATTGCCCAAATACCAATTTTCCTTGCAGAAGATAAAGAAAAATTGAAGAGCGTATGTGTAAATTTAGCTCAAATTGCGCGTGCATTAGAGACCGGTAAAAATGGCGTCGGCGGCATGCAAGAGGGTATTTCTGACGATGTGCTCCAGGCCAATGAGCTAGGCCTACGGGAAATGCATGATGAACTTGCCAGAATCATCCACTCTCCCGTTGCACCTCGGCTGAGCACTATGGCGAGGGATTTCTATCAAAAACATAAGGTGTTTGGAAGGTATGAAAAACAACTCGATCATATTTACGTTGGGCTCACAAAAATCCTAGCAGCGCCCTTAATTTCACAGGGTACTGACCGGAAAAGAGAAATTAGACTAGCGGTTCATTCTAGAGCAATCAAACTGGACCGGCTTCTTAAGAAGTTAAACATGCTAGTGCGTAAGCCCCTTGTTCCAAATCTAACCAACGAAAATATTGTGTCTACGGGCAATCGCACAAAAAATCCCCATATTGAGAAAATTCATGACCGTGAAAAATATTTTGCGATGCTCTTGCACGACACTGATCAGATACAGCAAGCGGTCTTTTCTATGATAAGTGAAATAAACGCTCTTGATCTTCGAGCAAAAAAGTTTAGGGGAAAATAGGTTCATTATGTTTTCCCACTTCTCGTAGTGCTTTCCAGTCATCCTATGCGAATTGAACAATCAGTCAAAACGATGAGGGGGAATTTTCTCACGCGATCTCTTTGTCCGCACAGACTACTTTAAAGGCTGTGCATATAACAAGTAACTTGCAGAACATCTACATGTTTTGGACTGAAAGTTCTAGCCAGCTCTGGCGCATTGCAGTAACGTAGTGCCCACGTTCGTTAGGTTGATCTCGAGTGCGATTTCCAAGTGTTTTCAGCTGCCCCTACTCATGTGAGAAATTGGCTTTGCTCTTTTTTGATTTA
This sequence comes from uncultured bacterium, assembly GCA_964241995.1. Classification (GTDB taxonomy): domain Bacteria; phylum Chlamydiota; class Chlamydiia; order Chlamydiales; family Parilichlamydiaceae; genus CAXTAX01. The sequence goes on from CAXTAX010000025.1 coordinate 3,235, forward strand.
TTTTAAAATAGTGTGTTGACACTTCGGTGCCATAGCTCACTTACTGATCAAAGCGTTGAAATTTGGCTCGAACAGTAGAGTGAATTAAATTCTAAGAGTCTTCGCCTAAATTTAATCATAATTTAATTGAAATTACGAGATCGCTTAAATTCACGCAAATCGCATGGAGTACTAAGGATGGGTTTGTACGTTTGGATCTGGTGCAATAATCGACTATTCAGTAACCAAAAGAAAGCGAGCGACCCGCATAGTTTTTGATCGTTTTAAAAAACTATTATATTTGAAATAAATTTAGGTATTAGATATTATAAACTTAACAAGATAGCGTTTTTATGTGACATGTGTGGGCCTAAACCTGCATTTTAGTTGCGTGCCGCTAATTGATTGAAATATTTAAACGTTTAAGAGGTCAATGATGAGCATTCGAAATATAGGTGATAAGCACCACTCTTTCCCCGAAAGCGAAGTGAAAGAGGCTAAAAAAAGCTTTAAATTGGGAAGCGACAAATTGACGATCGTTTTCGAAGAGGCAAATCAGCCCAAATTTGAACATTCCTCTAAAGATGATGCCTCTGGGCCGAAGTTGCCTACTCGTGTACTGCGCAGTCTGCAGGCGAAATTGACGAGCGTTCAAGAGAAAATTCTCGCTGTGGCACGAGCAGCTCAGCTGTTTATCGACAAACGCAAGGACCCGAGGGTACACTTAAAGGCATTGGTCGAAAATCTAAAGAATAGAGCAGAACTAGATTCTCACAAGCCCATGAAAACCGCTGATGATCTTAGGGAAAAGCTCGCAACGTATTTGGGTACGCTACGCGCACTGCGGAGAGACTTGAGTTTTCTTTCGTCTGAAGATGAAAAATTGCTTGCGATGTCCAAAAAAATAGGCCGTATCCTTAACGAAGTGCACCATTTAAAACCAAATAGTGTTGGGCAGGCAAAAGCCTCTGCAAAAAACATTCTCAGCGCCAATAAACAAACCCTTAAAGTCATCGATCGAGAGCTGATGAGCATTGTGCTTTTGCCAGGTAGGTCCATTTTCGAGAATGATGAAATGTCTTCGCCTAGCAATGCGTACTTGGAAAGAGCAAAAATTCTGCATAAAATTCATGACCAGCTCGCACATCTTGCACACGCGCAGATAGCCTCCAAAGTCTTTGGAACAAAAAGTGACAATCAGCGATCTGGGGCTATTTTAAAAGATTACAGCGAAAAGTTAAATGAGGTTTACGAAGAGCTATCGCATGAAGCATTAAGTGGAATCAGCTCAAAGATTCTGGGAGACATTGAGGGCGTTGAAAGTAGCGTTGTCGAACTGCGAGGTGAATTGCAGGCTTTAAATCCAAATACCTAAGAAGCGATCGGGTAAAAGCGCAGGGTTTGATGGATCATCAAGTAACTTGTGCGCTCATTAAAGATGTGGACTTTACTGGAGACATTGCGACAAAGGAGACACCTCTAACCGAGCAACTAAGTCAAAGTTGTGATGAGTAGACTACTAAAGTCCAACTCTCACTATAGGGTGGCGATGACGTTAAGCGTCTCCACCATTTGATCGTTTAGAATCAGATGTTGATGGGCTCGGGCATTTTTCCAAACGCGCTTTGGCGCGATCAGATTCTACCTGTTGTTTACATTTATCCAATGCAAATAACATGATCGCGCGGTTTTCTAAGAGCTTGCCCTCGACGAAATCTTTGTCCATTGTGACAGGGAATTTTACGGAGTCCCCATTTTGTAATTGCTCTTCGACGCAAATTGCGGCGAGATGTTGAAGGTGTTTTCGAAACTAATCTCTCCAACGATTGCATCTCGAAATGTGGGGTGATTCTTTACAATGCTCTCAATTAAATCAATATTTGCGACCCACGCAGAGTTGGCCTGCTTAGTGAGACGCCATCCATATTTATCGACTAAAGTATTTGCTTTTGTACTGATTGGTGAAGGGGATTTGTGGAGGTTAGAACAAGTTAACATGCAACGTCGGGGCTTGTAGGGGGTGAAAAAAAATTTTTATACCCTCCTTCAGCAAAAAAATCGAGGAAAATTTCCGTCGCTACTCATCCATCGGCTTTTATACTTGCTAATCACAAATAGTTTCATTATTAAAAAATCTATCTCATAAAGTTTGATAATTATTAAACATATGACTGCTCAGTTTTTTGCCTGCTTTTCTGAAAACTGCAACTCATTTAATTTCCTCTGATCTTCCTCCTCTGCTTTTTGGCGTATAGTTCACTCTGTGAACTATTTGCGTCAAAAAGGGTGTCAAAATTGATGTCCCAATCGTTTTTCAAATATACCTGTTATTAGCTCGATCAAATGCGATGCGCTCTGCCCCTTTAGCACTGCGATTAGCTCTTTTACCCGAGAAGACACTTTTGCCGTAAAAGTGTACCCTAATTTCCGCTTAGGCAAGCAGACACCCTCATCGATCGTGGTATCAGGCATGGAATATTGGCATTCGGCATTGACATTGCTGGGTTTGGGAGGATTGATCTTCCTACACGAGCTAGGACATTACTGGATGGCCGTGCGCTGTAAGATGCGCGTGGAGGAATTCAGCATAGGGCTTGGATGGTCTGTGTTTTCGTGGCGCTTTCAAAACGTGCAGTGGCATTTGCGCTGTTTGCCCCTTGGGGGATTTGTGCGCATTGCAGGTATGGACGCCGATGTTGGACAGTCCGACGAGCCTGGTACGTATTCTGGCAGTACGCTCATCAATCGCGTTTTGGTCATCATGGCGGGCCCTCTTGTCAATGTCCTTACCGCTTTGGTCCTCTTTTCGGCGATCTTCGCTCTTGGCGGTCGGTATAAGTCGCTTGCCGAAGTCAATTCGATCATCGGATGGATCGATCCCCAAAGCGCGCTGTACCACTCTGGTTTGCGCCCTGGTGACCGCATACTTACCTATGACGCTTTACCCTTCACGCACATGGGCGATCATGTAACGGCGGCGACGTTCGGCGGAGAGTCGCTGTTTGTCGAAGGGGAAAAAATCGACTACGACCATGGAACGGTCGCGCCCTTTTCCGAGCGCATCTCTTTGGGGGGAAGATCGGGTGCTCGTAAAGGCATGAGAAGTACAGGTGTGGTGACGGGGGCCGGAGAGCTCATATTTGTGCAGTGTATGTCTTTGCATTCCCCACTGGCTCAGCTCGACCTCCATGCGGGCGATCGCTTACTTTGGGCAAATGGCGAGCGTCTTTTTTCAGTGCAGCAACTAGCACCTTTACTCGACAATCGCTGGGCCCTGATCACCTTTGAGCGCGATGGTCATCGCTACAATGAGCGTATCGCCAAAGTCGAATTCGATTGCCTCGCTGGTGATGAGGGCTCCAAGGGGCATTTTGAAGGTTGGCGCGCTTGGCGATACGATGCGGGTTTTGGCGCATCTCAAGCTTTTTCGTGCATTCCCTACGCGCTCTCGAGTCAAAATAGGGTCGTAAGGCCCCTGCAGGTCAAGGGCAAAGATGTTACGTATTCCCACACTCTACACGCGCAATCACTTGAAGAAAATCACGCGCAAAGTCGCTTAAATGCTCTGCGTAGTGGAGATCGAATCCTCGCAGTAGACGGTTGCCCTACTACTGACCCCGAAAGTGTCGCGCGACTCCTGCAGACCAAGCATTTGGCCCTCATCGTCGAGCGTGGACTTGCGCGGGAGGCCCAAAGCGCGGGGAAGTTGCATAGCGCGCAAGGAAGCGACGGGGCAATACCTCCCCAATCTTTTCTCGCTCCCTTGATGGCACCCGAGCTGCGGGAGTTAAGTGCTGGGTTTGGGCGAGGCGAATTAGCGCGCTCGGGCAAGTATTGCTTATTGCCACCGGTGGAGATCACGCCTTTGAAGGCGCAGCTGTCTGAAAAGCAGCTCGACTTGGCGCGCAAGCAACATCGAATGACTCCAGACGAGTGGGATCAACGTTTGAATGCGCGCGTGTTAGGAGGGGCCTTTCGCGATCTTCGCGTGCGCGTCAACCAAAATCCCATAAGCGCGTTAACGCATTCAGCTATGGAACCCCTAAAGGTGCTCTGGGGATTGCTCACCGGTAGACTTGGCCTAGGAGTCGTCAGCGGTCCTTTGGGCATCATGCGGGTGATTTATCGCAGTTGGTCGGAGAGCTTGACCGAGACGCTTTTCTGGCTCGCCAACATCAGCATGAATTTGGCCCTCTTCAATCTCTTGCCAATTCCCGTTCTCGATGGGGGGCACCTGCTTTTCGCATGTTTTGAAAAAATGCGCGGCAGGCCCGTTTCGGCGATGCTTATTCGGCAAGTGACCTACGCCTTTGCACTTATACTCGGAGCATTGAGCCTCTATATTTTTATCTTAGATCTCATGCGCATCTTTCTGATTCGGTAGAGGTTTAGAATGCGCCCGGAGGAAAACCGAGGCGCATGAAGGCTTTTCCCTTTGCCGTCCCCTCAGCGCTTGAGCGCCTCGATCCAGCATTTACCAGTCATCTCAT
>CAXTAX010000026.1:0-7680 GCA_964241995.1 uncultured bacterium
GCGTTGCATCGGGCCACCTCCAGAAGCAGCCGAGTAAATCCAATAGAAAACACCATCTCATCGAAGAGGCCCCCCATGAGCGCTTTAGATCTCAAAATGCCCCACACTTTGCCCGAGGATCTCCCAGAGGATACCTCAGAGAATACCTTCGTTTACGAAGTTGCGGGTAAGAAGTTTCGCCTTGACCAAGAAGCAGCCAAGCGCGCCTTCCGCGAAAAACGCATCATCAACGGGCGCAACTCTCCCGAATTCAACGTCATGCCCTTGAAATACTCCTGGGCATACGAGCTGTACAAAGATATGGACGCCAACCATTGGTTGCCCCAGGAAGTCCCGATGTACGAAGATGTTCGGCATTGGAATGACGCGCGCATTTTGGATGATCGAGAGCGCAATATCATTCGCGTGGGCATTGGGTATTTTTGCTCGGCCGAAGGCATCGTAGGCGATTGCCAACACACCATCATTCGGGACAAATTAACGGCTCCTGAGCTGAAGATGGTCGTGGGCAGACATGTGCACGAAGAAAATATTCACACTGAGTCGCTGCTTTACATGATTTCCTCTTTGGGCATTAACCCCCATGAGGCGACAGCGCTCTTTATGTCCTTGCCCTCGGTCAAGGCGAAGAATGATCTCATCACGGAAAACTTGCCGAGTTTGCGCAAAGATATCGATCTCACGATCACGAAAAACAAGCAGAGTTTTGCCAAAGCGCTCTTTGGCATCACGCAGATTATGGAAGGCACGCAGTTCTTTGGACTGTTCTTACCGTTGCTACATCTTTCCCGCAGCGGTAAGATGCCCGGCATTGGACAAATGTTTCGCTACACTCTGCGCGATGAATCCAACCACATCGAGCTCGGTCGCTTGATCTTCACCACGCTGCTCGAAGAAAACCCAGACATTCTCACCGATGCATTTCGCGAGGAGCTGATCGCATTTATGTTGGCCGGCGTCCGAACCGAAATCGATTTCGTTGACGATCTACTCCCAGCTCCGCTTGTGGGCCTCAGCACCGAAGACGTGAAGCGCTTTGTCTGCTACAACGCCAACCGGCGTCTGCAGGGTATGGGCTGGGAGCCTTTGGCGCAGCATCGCGGCGAAACGGTCCTTGAAAATCCATTTCCATGGTCTTCAGAGATCATTTACCTAAAGAAAAATGAAAACTTCTTCGAAACGAGAGTCACCGAGTACGGTAAGATCTCCAGTCTCAAAGAAGTCAACGAGGAACAGGATCTCTTTGAGGGAATCTCCCTGTAACTTTAAAAGCGGCGCTTGCTACGCTCATCATATGTAGCTAAAGCGCCGATCCTCGGAACAAGATTTGGGGAGTGATTCCTTTCACTCCTCAGCACTCATCAAGGCAATTTTACACGAGGCAACTCAACGTGGCTCACCCTTCCACAGATATGCTCTTCGCAAACGGCACGGCTTTAGACATCACGGTCGAAGAAATTCGCCTATTTGTCGAAAAACCCAAGGCGCTCAAGCCGCAGTTCCCTTGGGAAAGTCTGGCCAAAAACCTCATCATCCCCGAAAGACTGCCCCAGGTAAAAACCGCGAGTGGCACGTTCCCGTGTGAGGTGGAAAAGCTGTTGCGCGCTGTGGGCGCGGCGGTGACCGACGATCGCCTCGCCAAAGGGCTCGAGACGATGAGCGAAGTGTTCACCTCGGAGACTTGCTTTCGAGTCGTCAGCACCGTCAATCGCGCGCTTTTGCAGTTCGTGCAATTGGAAGAGCTGGTGATTGACAGTCCGCGTGTGCACGAAATTGTCGAAAATTCCCTCTATGAGGAAAAAGAGCGCTTGGCCGCCAAGGGATATCTTCTCTACAGGACGCAAAAACATCGAAGGCGCCAAGTCGTACGCGGGCTGCACGTCATGCGGCGCCACGGTAGCAAAGTGCCATGGAATCCCGATCGCATTCGCGAGGCGATCACCAAAGCTTTTTTGGCCCACTGGATTTCCAAGGGGGATGAGCCGGGCGATGCGCAGTTGCGCGTCATCGGAGAAAATGCCGAAAAAGTGGCGCACCAAGTGATCTACGAGATCACTGGACGAAGCCGCGATGTGATTCACATCGAGGAAATTCAAGATGCCGTCGAGCGCTCGCTCATTGCGCTTGGCTTCACCGACACCGCCAAGCGCTACGCGGGATATCGCTCTGAGCGCAGTCGGGTGCGCAAGCAAAAGGCCATGGAGGAATCCCTGCCTCTGCTCTCTCAATGGGTGACGCCGAATTTGCTCGCTCGCATTGATTTTTCCAGTATGGGGCTTCCTTTGCCCTTGAGTCGCGAACAGATCGCGCGCCGCATCGTTTCATCGATGAACGAGGGGTTGACGCCGAGAGAGATCGCGCAAAGCGCAGTACTCAACACGCGTATGCTCATCGAACTCGATCCCGAATTTCGCCTTTTCTCCGGGCGCCTATTGTTGACCTATATTTACGAAGAGGTCCTTGAGTGGAGGGTCGAAGATGGTATTGGGCGCCTTCGAGATGCGCACGAAGCGGCTTTTGTTCCCTATCTCGATCGGGGAATCGAGTTGGGGCTCCTCGACCCTCAATTGCGGGAATTCGATGTGGCGAGTATTGCCAAGCACATCAATCCCATGGCCGACTTGAATTTTGACTATTTGGGCATCCACACCTTGTACGATCGGTACTTGCTCCACGAGCGAGAGGGTTGTGATGACGATGCGGTCGTTATCGACAAGTGGCGCAAGCGCCGCATCGAGGTCCCTCAATTTATGTGGATGCGCACGGCGATGGGTCTTTCTCTGCGCGAGCGTGAGCGTGAGGAATCGGCGTTTGCCTTTTACCAGGTCTATACTTCGAAGCGCTTTTGCTCGAGTACGCCAACCCTTTTCAACGCTGGAACGACGAAACCCCAGCTCTCATCCTGTTATGGTTTGACTTCTGGAGACGACATCGGATCGATCGACATCGACGAGGAAGGGTCTCCTTACCCCACCGGGATATTCGGCACGTTCACCAACTGCGCTTTGCTCTCCAAGTACGCCGGAGGACTGGGAGTGGATTTCACCTACGTGCGCGGAACCGGCTCCTACATTCGAGGAACAAACGGCGAGAGTTTGGGGATCGTTCCCTTTTTGAAAATCCTCAATTACACTGCGTTGGCAGTCAACCAAGGGGGCAAGAGGCGGGGAGTCGTCTGTGCCTATTTGGAGACCTGGCACAACGACATCGAGGAGTTTTTGGAGCTGCGCAAAAATACGGGAGACGACCGCAGACGCACACACGATTTGCACACCGCCAATTGGATTCCCGATTTGTTCATTCAACGGGCCATTCGAGGCCAAGACTGGACCCTGTTTAGGTCCAATGAGGTGCCTGGACTTCACGATTTATACGGCCGTGAATTTCAAGAGCGCTACGAGCACTTCGAGAAACTCGCCCAGAGCGGCAAGATCTACGGCCGCAAGGTCAGAGCATCTGCGCTATGGAAAAAGATGCTCAGCGCGCTCTTTGAAACGGGCCACCCGTGGATGACGTTTAAAGACCCCTGTAACATTCGCTCCCCACAAGATCACGTCGGCGTCATCCACAACTCCAATTTGTGCACCGAGATCACTCTCAACAACTCCGACGATGAGCACTTTGTCTGCAACTTAGGCTCCATCAACCTCGCAGCTTTTGTCGATGATGAGGGAAATTGGGACAAAAAAGAGTTGGCCAAGACAGTGCAAATCGCCGTGCGTATGTTGGACAACGTCATCGATATCAATTTTTACCCCACCTTGCCAGCGCGCAAGGCAAATATGCGCCATCGCCCCATTGGGCTCGGAATCATGGGATGGCAGGATGCTTTGCACAAGCTCTCGATTCCCTTTCAATCTGAGGAGATGGTCGCCCTCTCTGATCAGATCATGGAATTTATCGCCTGGCATGCCTACGACGCTTCAGCGAACTTGGCGAAGGAAAAGGGGGCCTACTCCACCTTCAAAGGCTCAAAATGGGACAGGGGCTTGATGCCGCTCGACACCATTGCGCTGCTGGAGAGCGAGCGGGGGGTAGATGTCGACGTCAATCGCAATGCAACGCTCAATTGGAAACCGCTTAGGGATAAGATTCGCAAATGGGGCATGCGCAATTCCAACGTACTCGCCATCGCGCCTACGGCCACGATTTCGAATATCTTCGGCTCTTCCCCTTGTATTGAGCCCGACTATCGCCACATTTTTTCCAAATCAAACCTCTCAGGGGAATTTGTTTGGGTGACGCCCGCGCTTGTCAAAGTGCTTAAGAGTTTGGGCATTTGGAATGAAAGTCTGCGCGAGGAAATCAAATACGCCAAGGGGGAACTCGAGAATATAGAGGCCATACCCGCACGTATTCGCCACCAATTTAGAACGGCATTTAAGATCGATCAAAAATGGCTTTTGCGCGCTGCGGCGGTTCGGCAAAAGTGGATCGATCAATCGCAATCGGTCAACTTGTTTCTCGATAGACCCGATGAGAAGGTGTTATCTCTGCTCTTTCTCTCTGCTTGGAAGATGGGACTTAAAACAACGTACTATCTCAAAAATAAGTCGGCGAGCGATATTGAAGATGCGAGCTTGGATATCAAACGCAAATCACAGGAGATCAACCTCAAGGCGTGCGCAATAGACGAGCCCGATTGCGAGGCTTGCCAATGATTTGACATTGACTAGCCCAAAAACGGGAATGCCGAAGGGGAACTTTAATGACTTATGACTTCTATTTCTCTTAATACCGTTATTCCCCTGCCTCATGCGCCAGAGCCAGATCAACTTTTGCTCTATGATCAAAGGGGGTGGCGCATCTGCAACGCTTTAGAATTTTCTTTAGCGTCCAATAAGCAGCAGCAGTTGCAAGTCACGGCTACCGAGCTCAAAAAAATTGCGCTCGCGCAACTGCAAGCGCGAAAAAATCCCCATCAAGGGAATACGTCGAGTTTTGAAATTTCAGAACTCTACCCCTTGCTCGTCGATCGGGGAATGCGCTCGCAGTACTTTTCGGCCAATCGCTTGAGTTTTAAGTGCTTCACAGCGCAGCACATTGCAGCGTTATTCGAATTGCTGCAGCGCCAGGCGACAAATACACTCGGTCAATGGGACCACAGCGCACTTGATGCCAAGGTGGTCGATGGTGAAATGCGCAAGCTCATCGACTGCATTACGGCCTTTGGCGAGAATTTATTCCTGCGTGCAAACGTCGCGGTTTGGGGCAAGCGCATGTTCGAGGTGCAATCGTATGTAGCGCGTTGCCCATCCAATTTTTTTGGGGGGGCAGAGATCGACTTTTGCCCTCGAGAAGTCCGCTCTCTCGATTGGCTTGCGACGGTCTGCGCTTACATTCTTGCCGATTATTTGCGCGTCAATCCCTCTCCTGACCCCCATTTTGGCGTGTTCAATGAAGCGCTCGATCGGTGCGTCATGTATCGCGTGGCCGAGCGCTTTGATTTGGTCGGGGGACTTTGGGCATTCGGGCTCTTACCGGTCGAGGAGCAAGAAGCGCCCCCAATCGTCTTGATTCGCGGAACGGAAAAAAACCCTCTAAAAGAGGGGTTTTGGGGCTCGTGGTGGCTCAACTCCGATCCAAATTTTCCGGGAGCCTCTCTTTGCACGTCCCAAACGAGCTTGGAAGGGCATAAAAAGCTCATCAATTGGATGACGCAGCAATGTGACGCGACCAAGCAAAAGCTACACTTAGTCGGTCATAGCTTGGGGGGCACGATCTCGGTGGCCCTCGCCCTTTACAAGTCAGAGCTCGTCGCGAAAGCGATCGTGTTCAATGCACCCCTTTTTAAAAAGATGGCGGTTCAATACGCAAAGATTGCAAATCCCCCTGAGATTTTACAGTTTCTCAACAGCAATGATCCCCTTTGCCAATTCGACGGGACGCTCATCGGAAGAGCGTACCATCTCGACTTTCTTGAATCGGGCAATTCTCGCAGTAAGCCCCGAGAATACTGGAAGAGCATTGCGCATCTTTTGCCCCCCCACCTCATTGCTCCTCAGGGGAATGTGGCGAGGATAGCGAGCAAAATTGCCCATTGCGCACTCAACGTCATGAGAGTTTTTGCGCGCTTTCCGCTCGTGCGCGTGCTACTCTCTATCGAGCCCCTACCGACACTTGGAGAGTTTTTGCGCAAACTCAAGGGCTTTCCCGATTCGATCTATCAGCACCACTCGATTCCCTCGACTTTGAAGCGGCGTTGCCTCGTGCAGAAATGCACCTCAAGTGATATGGGCCGTAGCGACCTCATCGCACTGCGCTTGGTCTTTGAATGGATGTGCCGCACCTGGGCCTTCCTCATTTTTACGACGGCGCTCAACACACGTCAATGGAGTCAAAGTGCGCTAGCAACCAAATGTCGGGCGACTTTGGTAGGTCTGCCCGCACTAGTGGCGCACATCGCCCGCAGGTCTCCAACGCTTGCTGGGGCTTGACGAGCACGTCGAGTTCTTTCCCTGAAGCTTTCTCAGCGCCTCTAATCTCTTTTTCGGGGTTTTCAAAGTGTAGTTTTTTGGGAGCGCAAAAAGCGCATGCAATCGAACTTTCATTACATGGTTTTTGAAACAGAATAGTCGCTGCATAGTCTTTACTGGAAAACGTTTGTTAAATTTTCTTGCTAAATATGGTCTAGGTCCATATCAGGAATTTTCAACCCCAAAGACGAAACCAGGGAGTAGATCCATGTCATTGAAAGTTACTGTCGAGGAAATGAGACAGCTATTACGCACTGTTACAGATGATCTCGCAAAAGCGACATCTGGTAACAAAGCCGCCTCGCAGCGCGTGCGCGTCACAACAGTAGATTTAGAAAAAGCGGCTAAAAAATACCGTAAAGAATCGATTGGTGCTGAGCGTTCTGGCAAAGGCAAGAGCCCTAAAAAGGTAAAAGCATCCGGAAAGTCGAGTGCAAAAGTCATTCGCAAGCCGAGCGCAAAGCTCACGGCAAAACCAAGTGTTAAGCACGCGGCAAAACCGAGCGTTAAGCACGCGGCAAAACCGAGTGTTAAGCACGTGGCAAAACCAAGTGTTAAGCACGTGGCAAAACCGGGCGCTAAGCATGCTGCAAAGCACAGTGTAAAACCTGCGCATAAGCCGATTGCAAAATCCGCAAAAAAGCCCGTTGCACCAGCTGTGAAAAAGCCCATCGCGAAACTCGTGAAAAAGCCTATTGCGACCGTTGCAAAAAAACCTGTTGTAAAAGCAGTAATCGGCAAAGCCAAGAGCATCAAGTCGATGATTCTGACCGCTAAACGACCAACTGCGAAACTTCCCCGCAAGCACTAGGGTCTTGGTATGAGCATCGCCAATGGATTGCACTAAAGGCGATGCAGCCGACCCTCAGGGCGGAATACTCGCAAAACGCGATCGCTTATAATAAGCCGCAGTTTGCGCGCATTTACTGTCGTTAAATACTATGCGATAAGGTGAAGGGACTCGACAAATGCAGTGGTCCACTTCGCCTTTAATTTGATGGTTGCCCGCAACTGCCCTCAAGGCATTCGTGTGGATGGTCAAAGAGCATTGCATACACCTCCCCCATTCATCGATCACCTCGTAAACGTTTTACCGAATATTTCGAAGCGTTGTATGTTTCGAATCGCATCTTCGCCAGAGCCCCATTTGGCGAGACTTCAGCAAGGATTCATCCGTAAATTCTCGAGACGATATGTCTACACC
>CAXTAX010000027.1:0-296 GCA_964241995.1 uncultured bacterium
TTCGATCTCACCGATGTAGCGATCTACACTGTCCACTTGAGGATAAAGTGTATGGTACATATTTATACCCGCCTGCCTAATCATGCGTTCGGTTACCACCAGATCCATCACCATGCAATACACTCCGCATGGGATGGGGGTGTAGTAATCGAAGCAACTGTACATGAAGCTCGACAGAGATTTTATTTGCCTTGAAACACGTACGATATTTTTAAGAGGTTGCTCAGATCCTTTGGGCATCTTAGTAGATCTAGGAGGGGTTTTCTGCGTCTGTACAGATCGCTTAGATGGTGCAC
>CAXTAX010000027.1:306-7636 GCA_964241995.1 uncultured bacterium
CATTTCATCGTGGCAAAAAGCTCGAATGCGCGCAGCGAGATCTGATAGCCCATCTCCCGAATGAACCTGCTTAATGTGATCGTGAATGCCGCTCAAGCACTTTATTTTATGTTCAGAGGGCATGGCTCTCCAGCTTGTTTCGCTATAGGCAATGCCATTGGGTAGGGTGATGGTCATCTCAGCCTCCACGAGGTTCGATAGTTATAACTGCTCAGTTTGCCTTCTAGAAGTGGCGTGAGAAGTTCTGCACGTTCCAAAATATCGCGAAAGCATATTTGGCAGCAATGCATACAACACCTTTTTTGATTTTTTTTACATGCCCCTTCCTTGGTCTACCAAAAGCTACTGCTAACGACCGTGCAAAATCATTCAAAGTATAAGGGTTTTTATTGCTCTGAATGCGCGCAGAGTATTGGGTGGCTATTTTGGATGTGTCGACTTCTCGCCACGAGTACTACTCAAGCGTCAAATTGTGGGGTTTGCTCGTGACATGCTCAAAAACGCGCAATATCTTGAAAGGCATCGATCAAAACGCCGATCCTACGAGCGTTTAGTTTTCGATCGAATCAGCCCTCTGGATCCAAAATGCGTTCTAGACCGGTGCGTAGATTCAGGCGGTGCAAATTGTTTTGAGACAGTCGAAATTTTTGCGCAAATTCTTCCGATTCTCCAGGGCGAAACATGAGGGACTGACGTTCCAAATCAATGTGGTTATCGGGTGTGCTCCCGATAATTTTGGGAGTGATGAAGAGAAACAGCTCCGTTGTCTTATCGATAAACACTGTTGAGCCGAAAAGCTTGCCAATGCCCGGAATTTCTCCCAAAAGGGGCACGGATTCTTTATTAGCTGCTACATCTTTTTGTTTGAGCCCTCCCAAAATTACGCTCTGCCCATCTCCGACGCGCACGAGAGTTTTGATGCGGCGCGTAGTGATGTCGGGGCGACTGACCTGGCTGACCTTGCGCGTATCAAAGCTCACATCTGTGTCAAGCGTGATATAGCGCGCATCTCCCTCGACTTGCACATACGGAGTGATCTCGATCTTGATTCCATACTTCGCCCGAATATAGGTGTTTTGTACCGCTCGATCCCCGGGCTCAACTTTGGCAAACCCCGTGTTGATGGAGGTCTCATCGACGAGATCGAGGTGGGCTGGCACTCCATTTATCGTCAAAATCGAGGGGTTTGCATCGATTTGGACGTTTTCCTGCGCGATGAGAAACTGATACGCTAGATCGTAGGGCGGCAAGTAGCCACTTTTGCCCGTGTGGCTTAGGAAAAAATCCAAAATGCCCCTTCCAGAATGTCCTTGGCCCACATCAGATCCGGGGAAATCAACACCCCACTGAGAGCTTTGGGAAGCACTTGCACCGAGGCGCAGGAGCTGAATGCCCGATCGGTTGGTATCCGCCACCTTGCGCTCCAAAAGCAGAAAATCGATTTGCACCATGTGCTTTGGGGTATCAAAGCGCTCTAAAGCTGCGCGCATTTGAGGAGCGAGGTGCGCGGGAACCGCTAGGGCGAGGTAGCCGCTTTTGGCATCAAATGCGATGCGGCCCTCTGCGCCGTCAAACGCCGTAAGCGCCGTGGCTTTTTGAGCATGTGCGCTAAAGGCCCTGCTCGCTTTTCCGTTTGAGGCGACTTGACTCGAAGGCGCCTCAGAAATTGGCAGCAATTCCCCCCCCGCTGGGGGCAATGCGCCCTTTGCATCACCGCCAAGCATCGCCAGCAGCTGTAAGGCGAGCTTGGCGAGCGCACTCGGCTGCTCGTGTTTGCATAAATGCCACACCAATTGCAGGCCACTGGCGTCCTCGATTTGCTCTTCGATATCGCCGATCATGCGGGTTGCGCGCTCGATCTGCTCGGTGGTTCCGAGCAAAAAAAGCGCTTGCCCCCCACCTCCGCGCGCATTGGAAAGGGCAACCGCCCGCAAAGGGGCATGTGCATACGTCTGTACCGCTGGGCTCTTTTTTTCGGCTTCTTCGGACGCGATCCCAGAAGCTTGCAATGCGGCGAGTGCATCGCGCGCGCTGCATTTGACGAGGGAGAGAACGCGGTGAGTGTGCTGCTGCGCGTTGCGCTCCAACGCATCGCAAATGCTCAGCAACTGCAAAAGATCCCGGCAGCGTCCGATCAGGGCAATTTGCCCCATCAACAACTTGTACTCGATCGCTGCGCGCTGCGCGAACTGCTCAAAAACGGGGCGAATCGATTGCACGCGCTCAGAATTCGCTTGCAAAAAGCAGACTCTCATCTCGGGTGAGAGCCGCGCAAGGTCTTCGCGCGCGGTGATGATCGCCTCAAGTGCCATGGGCTCATCAGCGATGCGATAAACTTGGCGGCACAATGGGTTGATCGAGCGCGTGGCTAATCCCCGTTGGGCTAAAATCCACTCGATGAGCTCTGGCCAAGTTTGCTTGGGAATGGCAAATCCTGCCAAAACACTGACCTTCATCCCGCTAAGGTCAGAAGGGACGATGTACAGATGCTCTTGGCTGCCGAACTCGTTGAGAAGCTGAAAAAGGGAGATCTCGGGAAAATGCCAATAAGCGCTCACCTCTTTGGAGTCTGAAGCCTCGCCTACCGCTAAGCGGCGCCACCTTTCGCCAAGCTCGCGCAAACGCTCCCGCAGCTCACGCGCATCACCCGCTAAAGTGAGCGTCTTACTCGCAGAGCCTCGATCGATTTCTCCGAGCGCCTTTTGGTGTATTTCCAAAAGCTGCTCCCGCGCGCGTTCCAATTCCTCACTCAGCGCCTTGCGCCAATCTGCAGAGGGGTCCTCGAAATTGCTCTTTGCGCTTTGAATGGGCACCGCGCCGTAGCCCAGCATGGGCAAAGCGGTGAGCATAAGCGTGGCAAACATGCAAATATGAGCCATAGCGATGTGATGAGTCGGGTCATTGTGAAGCGCCGGAGGTAAATCCCTCTTTACTTCGGTGTGTTGTGATCGAGCGCCTTTTAGTCTCGAAAAACCCTCTATTTTCCGTCAAATACTCATCCAGATTGCTTCTCGCTGCGCCTAGAAAATCCAAAGCCCTAGATTTGCGCGAATTTGCTAGACTCCACGCACTAAAGATCCACAAAACGAATGAATGCTATGTCGTCTCCAAAGATCGCGATCGTCGGACGGCCAAACGTCGGCAAATCGGCGCTTTTCAACCGCATTTGCGGCAAGCGAACTGCCATTGTCGACGAAGTCGAAGGCATCACGCGCGATCGCAATTACGCTCCAGCCACATTTGCGCGCTGGCACTTTATCCTCATCGATACCGCTGGAATGCACCCCGAATCTACACAGGAACTGCGCAGCGAAGTGCTCATGCAAACACAGTTGGCGATTGAGGAGGCCGATGCGTTGATCATGGTCGTCGATGTCACCACAGGCATCACCCTTCTCGACGGTCAAGTTGCCCGCCAACTGCGAGGTCTGAAAAAACCCGTCTGTCTAGCCGTGAATAAAGTCGATCACCCCGGACTTGAGGCGCAGGGCGCTGCTTTTCACTCTCTGGGTATCGATTCCTTGACGTGTATTTCGGTCAGTCACGGGTATCAAATCGCCGAGCTCCTCGAGTGCGTATTGCACCCCTTTACCCAAGGAGTTCCCGAAGTGACGGAGTCGAGCATCTCCGTGGCATTTTTGGGAAAACCAAATGTGGGGAAATCGACGCTTGTCAACGCCCTACTGGGTGATGCGCGTTGCATTGTGAGTCAAACTCCCGGCACGACGCGCGATGCGCTCGACTGCCAATTTACCTTTGGCGAGCAAGCTTTCACGCTCATCGATACCGCGGGAATTCGGCGCAAACACAGAGAAAAGGAGCTCGTCGAAAAGCTTGCGGCCATGCGGGCCGAAGCAGCACTTGAGCGGTGTCAAGTGGTTGTGCTAGTGCTCGATTCGACTCGAGGGCTCACCATTGAGGAAAAGCGCTTGGCGCGCAAAATCGAAACCAATGGCAAGGGGTGTGTGCTGTTTTTGAACAAATGGGACTTGGTGCATGACGTGCCCATGGAGAGCGCTTTGCGGGCTCTTCACCTAGAGGCCCCCTATTTGTCCCACTGCCCGACTATTTTCGGCTCTGCGCTCAAAGGGCGCAACGTCGCAAAAATCATGCAATTAGTTATCGATATCGATACCCGCCTGCAACACCGCATCCCGACCGGACCCTTAAACCGCTTCGTCGAAGGGGTTTTGACTACGCATCAACCCCCAGCAATTCAGGGAAAGCGCCTGCGCATCTACTACGCCGCGCAGGTACATGCGAGGCCCCCGACATTTATCCTATTCGTCAACCAACCTCGATTGCTCTCCAACACGTGGAAGCGCTATTTTATCCACAAATTGCGTGCGGCATTCGATTTAGAGGGTGTGCCACTGCGAGTCTTCACACGCGGCAAACCCAAATGAGCCCCTTTGGGAATCTTTGAGCGAGGCGTTTTTGCAGTATCTGACCCTGGCAAATTTTGGCCGATTTCAATCCGTTCATTGAAAAGCTTCCCCGCACTGCGCAAATTCCCCTTGATGCGCCATTGACCTCGTTTGCAAAAAAGCTCGAGGAGGGTGAAGCTTTGCGCGTTTTCAGCCTCATGGGAATCGACGCATTTGCTCCAGCCATTTTTTTTAAAGACGAGGCAGTCGCCTACTTTGAGAAGCGCTCTTTTGCCCGAAGCTTCGACAATCGCGTGTTTTGATGAGCGCGCGCCTACCAAGCAAAGAAGCCTCAAGCACTTTCGATCGAGCCGATCGATGGTCGACTGAATACATACTTTTTGCGCGCTATATCCCCATCGATCCCATAGGTGAAAAAGGAGTGTATCGCCTTTTTGGCTCTCGAGCCGCGCGAGGGGCTTTTGTCGACTGAGCGGGCCCAAAGGGCATTTTTGCCAGCGAGTTTTACCCCAAACTACACTCTCTCCGACGCTGAGGGTACGGCTATAGGGCGGCATACCTTGGGGGGTAAAGTGCACGCGGTATTTTAAAGGAAGCTCGCTGTAAGCTGGAGTGGCGCTACTAAGGTCTCGAACGGGGGCGATCCACTTTGCGGCGCCATCGCGCCAAGCACAAAAGGCGCTACTTTGGCGACGCGTGGGCTGGTGCGCTTTGCGCAGCGCGCAGCGGCGTGCATCGGAATTACCCTTGGACGCGCTGGTAGAGATCCACACCTCATTGGACTTTGTGGGCAAAGTCTCCACAAAAACCCGTACATCGGGCAATTGCCCCTCGGTGCAGAGCGACCATCCAAAGTCTGGATCCAAGCGCATCTTTAAAGTTGCTGCATCGACAGTGACGATTTTTCGCCCTCCACTCTCCAAGATGAACTCGCGAGCAGATGGGGCATCGGGGCGCTGGTTGACTCCGTGCAGTACAAGATCGCGCGCGATTTGCGAGGGATGTTTCCAGAACGTCATCAACGCTTGTAAATGCGCGCAAAGCCGCGCGTCAAACGGCGCATTACAGGGGCTACTTGCAGTGTTTGAAGGAGAAACTACGGCGCGTTTCCACATCGAGAGTGGGCTCAACAAAAAGAGCGTTGAGAAGATCGAGCTCCCGACAAAGATCGCCAAAGCCCAAGAGAAAAATGTGCGCTGTCGCTGCATTAGCCAAACGCGCGTCCAAACCCGTAGATTCTCCCAGTGTGAAATGCAAGAGACGCGGTAGCGCGGGCTGTGGGTATTCATAAATACCGCAAAACAGGCATGCCGTGGTTCAAGAAAATCGTAAACGTGCAAAATAAATGGTTTTCGCCGACCTTTCCCACTGCCAAAACCCTGAAGAGCTCTATCGAAATCGAGCTGCACAACTGAATAAGTTGCCACCAATCGCCTTGCAATTTTGAGAACAAATCGGGATGATGACGCAAAAATTGGCAAAAAAAATATTGAAATAATGTCAAGTTGAGCTCCGTTACATGTCCTTTTCGAGAATCTCGACCCGCGTGTTGCTCTGCGATGAAGAGGCCCCTTTGGGGCTTTCCAAAATTCAAAAAGCGATCGCTCCCCATTCCGGGGTACCCTGCAGTACGTTGGCCGCGGGCTTCGATATAGCCTCGCCACCCCGCAAGAAGCAGCTCAGAGAGTGCCGGCATATCTACAAATGCCCAAAACGCAAAAGTGCAATGGGTTTGCTGGCCAGCGATGTACACCGTTTGCACGGCGCGTTGAGAAAGCAATCCAACCATGCAAGACAATGGCCCTGGCGCGCGCATTTCAGCACAAAACCTCCAAACGGGAGGAATAAAGCCGAGCCGATGGCGCGAGCTGCGCGCGTGCTCAAATCTTGGTACAGGCCGATCGTCAAAGCTATACTCCGTTTTTGCTCCTCACTCGCTTTCTGATGCCTTCGCTTCGAGTTGCCCCCGCTAGTTGCCCCGCAATGGAGTCAAGGGCATTACGCGCCATTTCGCATTGCCATCACGGGCAAGACGCATCACTATGTCTCCTCTGCGGCTTGGCAAAGGCGCAAAGCTGAGCAATTCTCGATAGGGCAAAGTGTGTAAACAGGACCCTTCAGCGTGTAATAATCTGCTGATGAGGTCTTCGCATTCCTCGCGAGATAGGCACTCACGCACTTGCATGCCCAACTTTTTAAGCGCATCGCCATGTGGATCTGTAGGTGGATCTGTATGCAGAGATTGGCGAAAGCGCTCTTGGGCGAAGCATCTAGCCACCGAAGCGCCAAACAATGCGCGAAGTAGGGGTTCAGAGGCGTGCTGCACAAAAACGCGCGCCTTCTTGCCCCTTCTTTGTCGCCAAGTCTGCATGCTGAGATACCCCCTCAAGCTTGGAACGGCTCCTTCCCCCTCGACCATTTTCTGGTAGATCGCGCGCAAATCGGGCGCTTTGGGGCAGAGCAAGACGAGCCAGTCACTATCGGCATCAAAAGCATTAGCGAGCTCACTTGCGCGCGTATTGAGGGCTCCCAACTGCGCGCCAAGCTCAGAGATCAATGCCTCGACAAGGCTTGGTCGCTTGCTAAGTGCACGTTGGTAGAAATTTTGCCCTTGGTAAATTTCGTGCATTAAATCGGCGAGTAATCGACGCCATTTGGGACTTGGCGCGCGCAGCAAAGAGGGCAAATCTAAACGAGCGCAGCGCGCAATGCCAAGTTCCCGCGAGCGAATGCGCTTAGGGCGTCTAGAAAACGCCGCACGCAGTTGTAGGGGAGCTTTTCCACGCTCGGAAGGCCCACACTTAGGAGGTCTTTCAAAGCGCGGAAATTTGAGCTGCTGGTAGCGCACGTACTGCCCCCCTTCACAAAGCACCTCTTCATCTTTGTAGTCCCGAAGTAGCGAATTAGTGATGTGTCGATCGACTCGAAAATCGGTCCAGCGA
>CAXTAX010000028.1:0-7297 GCA_964241995.1 uncultured bacterium
GTGAATTGCTTTGTCGCCACTTGAAGACTCGCCTCATCCTCAAACGCCTCACCGTGATGAGAGTAGACGATCGCGAGGTTGAAGCGCGCCAAGTAGTGGTCCGGATCGATTTGCAGCACCTGGGAAAGTAGTTGAATCGCCTTTTCGTAATGCAACTCCTCCCCCGTCAAGTCCCCTACGAAGTCAAGAGCGCAGCCAAAATGAAACAAAAGCTGCACGTCTGGAGAGATTTCCATCTGCTCACACAGTTGAAGCGCAAGCTGTAGCTTTTCAACAGCTTGAGCGACTTTTTCGCGGTCACCACCCTGAACTTCGGCGAACTTCAATAAGGCACTCGCCCAGTCGACGAGAAGATCGATCCGCCGCGAGGCCAGCTGTGCACCTTGATCGAAATGCTCGAGGGCTTTTTCCAAAAATTGCGGATCGACTGCGCTATCGGCTAACGCACCACAGGTGAGCGCGAGTCCAATGTGAATTTCGGGTGAATCACCAAACACTCCCAGTGTTTCCTGCAATTGTTCAAAGGCCCGCACGATATGCTCGTGATCGCCAAAATAGCGTCCAAGGGCGAGTTGACACATCCCAAGGCGCACTTGATGAGCGGAATCAAAGGGCTCTTTTTCTGCGCATTGCTGCAGACAACGCCTCGCCTGCTTGAGGCATTTGAGGTCTTCCGCTTCAGCTCCCAAAAGAAATTGACATTCCGCAATTTGGCTGACGATTCCGAGTTTTGAAGCGTGAAGCTTGTTCGCTTTACCAAGCCTTTGCAATCCTTCCCTGATAAGCAAGGGTTGTTGCCGCAATTTGCCTGCCAGCACACTCAAGCTTCCCCAGCGCCACCAAATTTGCCAAGAATCGGGCGCGAGCTCAAGCGCAGTGCTAAACGCCCGTTCAGCGCGTAAAAAATCCGTTTGATTCCCCTCAAATTCAAAGAGGGTGAGGGAGATGAGCCCAACGTGAAACCAAGTCGAAGAATCATCTGTGACGTGGCGCAATTGGTGGTGCAAACAGTCAAGGGCTTCAATGTAAAGCTCTTTGCGGTTGGTCAACACCGCCAACAGCTCCAGCGCGCGGCAATGGGGCTGCCAATCGAAGGAGTCGTCGCTGCTCAGCGCCTTTGCTTCCCGAAACTGTACTATGGCGCGCACCAACTCGTGCGCTTCGCCCGATCGCTCGCCCAGCGCGAGATAATGCTTTCCAAGAGTGTGCGGTAGACGCGCCCGCACGAGTGGGTTGAGATCACGCGTTTCAATCAGGCGCTTCAAGAGATTTTCCACTTCCAAAACAGTTGCTTCGACAGATGGGTAATCAGAGCAAAGCATCAATGCGCACACTAAATCCAAAGTGATCTGTGGTTCCTCAGGCGAGCACGTCAGCGCCTTGCGGTAGCGATTGATCGCAAAGGAGAGATCTGCACCTTGACGAGTTTGGGCGTAGCGCTCGAAGTAAATACGTCCCTGGGCACCAAATATACATCCATTGGAGGGACAAATTTGTTCAGCTAAGGCAAAGCACTCAACACTCTCTTGATCCCCCAAGGTGCTCGATGCATCGGAAATTCTAGCGCGACCGAGTTGAACGAGAGCTTTAGCGAGTAGCTCTCTTTCCTCAGGAGGCCAGCTTTTCCAAAGCCTTCGCGATTTCAGTGGGTCTAAAAGAGCGAAGTTTTCGGAGTTGAGGATGTGTTGCAGATGTTTGCGAATATCTCTCATGATTTTAATCCCTCCAAAATTGCATTAAAGCACGTGTCTTTTCCAGTATTCATTCGACGGGATTAAACCGTAAAAGCAGTACTAACCGGAAAAAACCGAAAACGTTGGGGAAATGAACAACTTGAGTGAAGACAATCTATTCGCTTGGGAACAGAAGATTTCTGAAAATGAGAAACTGTAAACGAGCATAAAATAAAGGGGGCTTTACTAGTAAATTTCATATGCGGCCATTGGGGTTAACTTCGCAGTGAGGGATTGAGGCCTTCGAGACCTCGAAAAACTTGGAAAATTCCAGGTAGAGGCCTCACTCGTTCGCGCCAACCTCACAACGCAGAGAATATTCTGCCTAACTGCATCATCTTCCAAGTCTAGAATCTTCGCAATTGCCGATCTGCATTCTGCGGCTTCACGGGGGCGCTGGAACGGGCGAATCATTTGAAAGATGTTCCTCAATTGCACGTTTGCTCCTCAGGCTTCCCTGGTCTTGGTTGAGAACTTGCCCTCAAACGCGCCGCTTCAGTACGCCAATGCTTCTTTAGGGGTGGTTCTATCATCAAAAGAGCGCGTTGAGTGGATGGCGTCAAGCATATGGCGGGAAACCTCGAGGATTTCCTGCATTTCGTTCTGATCCCTTTGCTCGCTATTGCGGGCTCTGGTTCGGTATTGCAAGATATGAATCAAAAAGATCCCGAAGATGACGC
Organism: uncultured bacterium; assembly: GCA_964241995.1. Taxonomy (GTDB): domain Bacteria; phylum Chlamydiota; class Chlamydiia; order Chlamydiales; family Parilichlamydiaceae; genus CAXTAX01. The sequence goes on from CAXTAX010000028.1 coordinate 2,414, forward strand.
CGCTACCAGTGGCATGTTTGGGGCTTGCCCAGCGATTCACGTTTGAGGAATTTTGCCCATCCCAAAGTAAAAGTCCCAAATTCCACAAAGCCCCTAGCGCCACGTCGCAAAAGAGTTTTACGCGCAGCGATCGGCGCAATTGCGTCGATTCAGAGGATTGACGCTCAAGAGCAATGCGCGTGGCTCTTTCGCATTGATGATCGATTTTCTTGCGGAGGGTATTCCTATCCTCTTTCTTGAGATAACTCAATTCCGACGTGAAAATCGCAGCATCATACGCACTTGGGTTTTGTACGCTGGTAAAAGCGTAATGGATCAATAGGGTTAAACTCATTTTGAACCTTCAAGTTGCCCTAAGAAAGCCCCCGTCACTTGGGGGCAGTCATGGTGAAACATTTCTCATTTGGCGACCCTACATCGTTTCATTATTTAATCAATACTGGGCGTGATTGAAAATCCGAAAAATTTCTCTTCCTAGCCCTTGCTGGGACTTAGAGGAGGTGATTTGGCGTCAAGTAGATTTCAACAAATTGCCAAATGGCGCGCCGAGTACATCCTCGCGTGTTATTCGACATTTCCACAGCGATGAAACCACAAAATCTGCGCGCTTTACTCGCTTAAAAATACGCTTTTGATGGGTGGTTAGCCGTGTAGAGTCTCCAAGGCAAAATTTTGACACTTTTTCGAAAGTGCCCCCCGCTCCAATACATCGTCGAGTATTGATTACCTCCTTTGGTTAGGTGCGCATTTTATGCAGATGCAACAACCCCATTTGGATTCACCCATCTTAAGGATGGACTCATTCATCTTGTTCCCGATTTTTAGGAGGTCTTGAGCTGCGTCATTGTACACCTTGCAGGCCGACAACTTGCGGGTATAGCACCTCAAGGGTTTTGCTAAGGTTCCCAAATTGATCCAATTGCCAGATTGGTGGGTTGCGCTTCCCCAAAGCAGCTGTCCATTCAGAGATGAGGATGCGCTCATTGTAAACAAGCTATTCCAAAGGGCCCCAGCTACAGCATGCCTAAATAACTCATGGGCAAAGTCGTATGTAGATTCTGCGATGTATGCGATTTTGGCTTGGTTGAGGTGTTTAAACTCCGCTCCGTGGATAGTCTTAACATGCTCAATCAACAACTGCATTTGAGGGATGTTCAACTTGGAAATCTTTGCATCAAAGGTCTTCGCGCAAAACTCTTCGGGGTGTTGAAAAAGCTCTGAAACTGCAGTAGTTGCTTTTCGAAGTTGCAATTTTCCATCCCCACATGTGCCATTAAATATGGATCACAACCTATGAATATTGCTATTTTTCGCAAAGAGTTAGAGCAATTGCATTCCTTTATGAGCATCTCACGCCCTGTTTTTGTGGATGTTGGATGCATGGGGTTCTTTGAGCAATAACTCACTTTATCCAGTGCGCTTATGCAAAAAGCTTATGTAGCGAGTACCCAAGGTAAAATGGAAAAAAATACCTTGTATCCCTCAAATGTTTCACTAAATCAAATTTCTTCGGTTGTGATCTGCGCTCTAGTTTGTCGCAGAAGTGCAATGCGTTTGGTCATCAGTAGAGGGATGCTTTCGCAAAGATTGCATCGACCCTTAGCCTTAGATGGCATACTCGATCAATCAAACTTACCAGCTGGCGGCCCAGCACAAGATTTTGATTGGACTTGAACAAGGTTAAGAGGCGATATGGCGTTTTTTAGCACTCTCAAGATTAGTTTTTTTTATAAACCTACACCTCGATAAGAAGCATTTCCAATCCCCTTGAAAGAGATCACGGGAGTGTAGGAGGCAAAGCCGTTGATTCTCCGTGCTCATCCAGCTCCATTGAGTAGTGACATCTTTTACTGAAGTAGGTGCCAAGTCAACCAAAGTTGCTCGATAAGCGCGCTCAGGCGCCCGCCACGCTGCCAAAGTACCTCGATACGCTGCAGGTCCTCAGAGAACTGCAATATCGGCAAATCCCTCCAGGGCATTTGCTCGGCGAGCTGTCCGCGATGAGCCGCATCGAGTAACGCAACGGAGAAAAACTCCCACTCTTCTTGCAGTTCGCGCTGCAACTGGGCCTGAGCATTTCTCACGAGTTGCTCACGCACATTTGCGGAAAGATCCTTCCAATCTCGGCGACGGGCAAGAACACCAGCTGCTCGCTCGAGATGCGCACTCACCTGCGCCTCAAGCGCCTCGACGCGTCGCCTGAACTCGATGTAGTTCTGGGGAAATTCGAGTAAGCGCAAAAAACACTGAATCCGGTGCTTGGCGTCACTTGTGAAATACCGCAGGGCAAACCCCAACCGTCCAAATCGCAAAATGTGTTCCTCAACACCCTCTTGAGGAAGAGTCATGATTTTTCGGCTTAAAATTTTCAAAAGATCGCTGTTTGACAAGGCTCCGAAGGCGAGCCGCGTGCAGCGCGATAGAAGAGTGGGTAACAGCGCACGCACATTGCTGGAGATCAAGATGATGACCACCTTTTCAGGAGGCTCTTCGATGACCTTCAGTAATGCGTGCGCAGCGGCAACGGGCATTCTGTGGGCTTGATCGATGAGATAGACCCGATGTCCTTCCCCGAATCCCCTAAGGTGTATTTGCTGGGCCAAGGCGCGCATCGCATCGATGTTGTGCTGAGCCGATTTGCCCTCGGGTTGCAGGCGATGGATGTCGGCATTCGATGCGAGGTGGGCGGCAAAGCTTTCCGCAATCAAGGACTTACCCACTCCCTCGGGACCCTCAAAAAGCATCGATTGTCGCACTTGAGCCGACCGGCACATCGACTTGAGTGCGGCCAGCGCATCTACGTGTCCGACAATTTCGGCGAACTCTTTCACCTGGCTACTCGATCGAGGAGGAGGTGCAGGCCATCATGGCGCTTTTGGAGAAGTGCCAGCGCCTGCTCAAGTAAACTAGTGGGTGGCAAGGTAGCATCCAACTGATGGACGCGCTGCGCATCGCTTGCCAGCTCAGCCAAAAAGCCCTCTCGCACGCGCTTGTGAAAAGCGAGAGCCTCGCTGTCAAATCGATCGAGTTTTCCCTTAGCGCGCAGTACCCGCTTCAATCCCACTTGGGGATCGAGATCCAAATAAAGGGTCAAATCGGGCTTGATCGTTTCGAGGGTGAGTTGGCAAAGCTGCTGCACGAGCTCGAAAGGCATCTTGCGCCCGTAGACTTGATACGCAAGTGTAGAATCTGTGAATCGATCGCAGATTACCCATGCATCGCGTTGCAAAGCTGGGATGATGGTAGTCGCGAGATTTTGCGCGCGGGCCGCTAAAAAAAGCAGAAGCTCGGTTTTTGCCGCCATTTGCGCATGGGCTGGGTCGAGCAAGAATTCTCGAATTTTTTGGCAAATCGGATCGCGAGTGGTGCAGCTCCCCCCCGGCTCTCGAGTGAGCACGACGTCGATGCCACATTGCGTCAGGTGCATCTCCAGGGAGCGCGCAAGCGTGGACTTGCCGCTACCTTCTCCCCCTTCGATCGTGATGAACAGACCGCGTTGTGAAGTTTTAGGGGCTGTGTCCCCCAGGCCGCCTAGCACAGATCGTTTAAGGGGCTTGGGGGATGATCGCACCCGAAACCGGTGAGGCGTTCTCTTCTGCCTGCACTTGGGCGGCTACCGCCTCATCCTCCTCGAGGAGTTTTTGCACTCCAATCAGGGCATCTTGCTCCCGCAGGTTGATCAACCGTACCCCTTGAGTGGCGCGCCCCATCACGCGAAGCTGATCTGTTGTCATGCGTACAGCTTGTCCCGTCGAGGTCATCAAGAGCACCCCATCACGATCGCTCACAGAGAGCGCTGCAACGACCAAACCGTTACGCTCGCTAGTAAGGATCGAACGCACGCCGATGCCCCCTCGGCTCGTCTGCCGAAAGTTTTGTACCGACGAGCGCTTCCCAAATCCCTTAGCGCACGCAACGAGGACGCTTTCTTTGCCATCGACGATCTCGCACCCCACGACGCAATCTTGCGCGTCTTTGAGGCGCACTCCTCGCACTCCCCGACTCACGCGACCCATAGCGCGCACCTCTGATTCTACGAAACGCACGGCCATACCTCGACGCGTGAAAAGCATCACCTGCTGATCAGTGCTCACCAACTTCGCGGCGATGATTTCATCACCCTCATCGATGACAATGGCATTGATGCCACGGCGACGAGGGTTGGCAAATGCGGAGAGCAAGGTCTTTTTCACCACCCCGCGCTTTGAGCAAAGTAAAATGCACGCGGTTGAAGTAAAGCTCTGCACGCGCAAAAGGGTCGCGACTTTTTCACCCTCTTGCAGATCTTCTAAAAGCTGAATGAGGGGTTTGCCCTTAGAGCGCCGACCCGCATCGGGTACTTGCCAGGCCTTGACCCAGTAGCAACGACCGAGGTTTGTGAAGATGAGGAGGTAGTCATGGGCATGAACGACCAGAAGGCTTTTGAGAAAATCCTCCTGCTTTTTCATCTGCACGCCACTGACGCCTTGTCCCCCTCTACGCTGCTCGCGAAAAAGCGTCAGTTCCATACGCTTGATGTAATCATCTCCAGAAAGCGTCACTGCCACGCGATTATTTGGAATGAAATCCTCGCGATTGAGACCGACGTCTAGTTCCAAGATCTGCGTGCGTCTTGGATCCTTGTGCCCCTTTAGAATTTCTTTGAGCTCTTGGCGAATGATCTCTTTGACCATTTCCTCACTTCCCAAAACGGCGCGGAAATGATCGATTTTCTCGGTCAATGCGCTATGTTCGGCTGAGAGGTTGTCCCGTTCTAGTCCCGTCAACTGATAGAGCCGTAAGTCTAAAATCGCCGTTGCTTGTCGATCTGAGAACTCGAAAAGGGCCATCAGCTCGAGCTTGGCATTTTCTCGGCTATCACTACCGCGAATGGTCGTAATGACC
>CAXTAX010000029.1:0-7248 GCA_964241995.1 uncultured bacterium
CTGTCGATGAGCGTTTTTGCCAATTTTTGCGTCAGCTGAGAGGTTGACAAGGCGCGTTCAATTTGACGAGGCGAGAGCACGTCGCTTAGCCCATCTGAGCAGAGCAAAAAGCGATCCCCAGGCTGAATGCGGCAGGAATGCATGGAGGCGAGCACGTGAGGCCGCACCCCGACTGCCCTAGTCAAAACGTTGCGTTGGGGATTGCGCCCAGCTGCGCGCGCTGTCTGCAAAGACCAGGGGGGATAGCGATGGGGACTTTTAGTATGGTCTTCGGTCAACTGGCGCAGCTGACCTGCTCGCCAATGGAAGATGCGGCTGTCGCCGACGTGTCCGTAGAGCGCCACTTCGCGATCGATATAAAGGCTACAAAGCGTTGTGCCCATGCCATGCCATCGATCGTCTCGACAACCCATCTCGTAGATTTGCGCGTTGACTTGCTCGATGCCGCATTGCATGTGCGCGCGCAGCTCGCACAGGGGCATGTTGTGGGGCTCTGTCAATGTGCGCTCCATCCACTGGCAAAGGGCATCTACGGCTTTTTGCGCGGCGATCTCACCAGCTTTACGCCCCCCGATTCCATCGGCGAGGGCAAAAAGCCTTTTATTGCATCCAACGCGCCAAGCATCTTGATTTTTGATGCGCACGAGTCCAGCATCGGAATGCGCGAAGTAGTGAAGAGTCGAACACTGCTTGGGGGGAGATTCTCGAAATGCGAAGGGGGATTGCAAGAGCATTCCCATTTGTGCCTGTGGAGGATTGATGACCTGCAAATTGCGCTCCCCACTGTTGGTGTCTGTTCACTTCAGTCTAAAGTAGTAAAAATTTTTTTAATACACGATGTTTGAACCCGATAGTCTCAACGCCCTGCGCCAAAGGGTCCACCTGCTCGATGTCCTTCAGTCCCATCTGGAGTTCAAGAGATCGGGGGGGACCTACAAAGCGCTTTGCCCCTTTCACGACGAAAAATCGCCCTCGTTAATCCTCAAAGGAGGAGATCAGCATTTTCACTGTTTTGGGTGCGGAGCGCACGGGGACGCAATCGATTTTCTCATGCGCTTTTTGGGCTTGGGGTTTTCCGAAGCTGTGGAGACGTTAGCCGAGCGCTATGGAGTGCATCTGGAAAAGCGGCGCGACCGCGCAGAGGATCGCAGCGCCTTTGCGGGCATCCCTCCTAGCAGGCTGCGGGAATGCACAGAACTGGCGGCGCAGTTCTTTCACTTTTGGCTTCTGGAGTCCCAAGAGGGGCAAGAAGCGCTCGAGTACTTAGAGGCCAGGCAGCTCGGACGCTCTTTTGTCGAGCGCTTTCAATTGGGGTTGGCGCCCGAAAGAGGGGGGATTCTGCGCCGCTTTTTGCTCGATCGCTCCTTTAGCGATCGCGAGCTGCGCGCAGCGGGCTTACTCACCGAAGGGGGCAGAGAGTTTTTCGCTCGGAGGATTCTCTTTCCCATCAAAGATCCCTTTGGACGTCCCATCGCCTTTTCAGGGCGGAAGTTTCACGAGGCGACTTTTGGTGGAAAATACATCAATTCCCCCGACACACCTCTTTTCCGCAAATCGAGAGTGCTCTTTGGACTTTCGGAATGCAGACGTCAAATGGCTAAATCCCGCCAAGCGGTGATCGTCGAGGGACAAGTCGACGCTCTTCGGTTAATCGTTGGGGGGATGGAGATCGCCTGCGCTCCATTGGGCACCGCGTTTGGGGAGGACCACGCTCGCGAATTGCAAAAATTGGGTGTTCGCACGATCTATTTGGCCTTTGACTCCGACGATGCGGGACATCAGGCGGCGATTAAAGCGGGACATACGTGTCTTCAGCTGGCCCTTGACATTCGCGTGATCGAGCTCGAGGCGGGATGTGACCCCGACACTTTGATCTGTCAGGGGGGCATTGAGGCGTTTGAAGAGGCTTTTCAAAAGGCCACGGAATTTGTCGATTACCTTTTCCACCGAGCTGGAAATTGGTCCGCCCTTTCTCCAGGGGCGAAACAAGCCTGGATCGATCAAACCGCTGGGGAGATTCAACAGTGGGAACATCCCGTGATCGTGCACGAATCGCTCAAGCGTCTCGCTTGGCTCACCAAAGTCCCGGAATCGGTTCTACTGACTCCTCAAAAAACTGTGCAGAAGCGGCGGGCGCGGCAAGAGGTGGAGGGGCTCGAGAAAAAGAGTATCGAACCCGAACGCGCGATGGAAAGGGAATTGATCGCGAGTCTTTTGCAGCTTTCCCAGCGTCCCGATTGGAAGGAAATTCTGCCCCGTGTGCGCACGGCCATTCGGCCCGAAGATCTGCGCATTAAAGCCGCCGGGCAAATTCTCCGGGCGATGCTGCGCCCAGATGAGAGTGCCCCCACCCTTTCCTCGCTCATAAGTGCCGCATCGGATGAGGACACCACGCGCCTTTTGGGAGAGATTGGCGAGAAAGCGCCAGCATCCGATCGGGCTGCGGGGCAATGTCAGGAGAGCCTTACCGCAATCGTTCGCCGCAATTGGATGATGCAACGCGAGCAGATTAAGCTGAAGATTCAAAGTGGAACCCTCAGTGATGAGCGGGCCATGGAATTGGCCCGCGAATTATCAGAGCTCATTCAACACCCCCCGCCGCCCTTCGCGCTCGATATTCCCGCGCTGAAGCGCCCCCGCTCGTACACTGGCCGGGTTGTAGATCCAAAGCATTAAAATGCGGCGAGCTATAGGACACATTTTCTTCTATTGCAGCGCCACCCCTTCTTGACTTGAAATGTTGCGGATGCCTTTAAGTTTGCATACATCCAGTTTGACTAGGTTTGGGGTCTTGGGGACAATTGATGCGCTTGCAGGGGCTAATTCCAAATCATCAACGAGGGGCTCAAGGAGAAGTGAGCCATGATCATTCTGCGAGAGTGAGCGAGGCGCAGCTACACGCTGCACATCCATGGGATGGGCATCCAGATCGAGCCTCCCAAGAGCAGGAGTTTCAGCGAACTACCCATCCCCTTTCGATCCCAACTTTTCGCATACTACGCTCCCATACTGCAAGCAGTAACGCAAGAGACCTCGGCTTTCAAATACCTCGGGTCAGAGTCCAAATCCCCCCCCCCACGCTACGCCCAGTAGCGCATACGTCGCAAAGTTCCATTTCGCGTGCATCACGAGCGAATTCTCTACAGATCCTCCCTCCCGAAACTTTACACCCAGAATCTGGCAGCTGGAGATCGACCGCATCGGGGGTACTCTCATCGTCGAGCCGTGAGTTGGGCCTGGAGGAGATGGAAGGGGAAAGGACCCTGCGAGAACTTTGGGAAGGCTTTGCAGTAGAGGTGAGCGCCCTGGGCCTCGCAGGCCCTCATCGTGAGGCGCAAGCGGTTTGCGATGACCTACCTGCCATGCATGCATTGCTGCGCAATCGCCCCGGATTCTTTAAGCGATATCGCCTAATTCTCGGCGACAATAAGGCTGTGGTGCTGGCCGCTCTAGCTCTGAAAGGGGGGACGCTCATCGATGTGAGCACTCGCTTGCGAGGGAATCGAACGGTCGTGTTAGCCGCGCTTAGGGTGAACAAAGGGCACTGCAAATTTGCGAGTCAAGTATTGCGGCGCGACCACGACTTTCTCTTGTCGGTGATTTGGGAGCACGGTGCAGAGATGGTCAAACATGCGAGCAGCGAACCGAGAGGTAATGGGGAGTTCATTTTGCGCGCGATGGCCCTTGACCCCTTGGCCGTGCGCTTTGCAAAACATGCCCTAAAGTGCGATGCGGGGTTTGGCTTAAAGGCGATTACCCTATGTCCCGACTGCCTATCCTCTCTAGACGAAACGCTTGTGGGCAATCCCCAGTTCATCGGGCGGGCAATCGAGGCGCAGCCAAAGGTCATTCGGCCTCTGCTGCAACGCGAGATGAGAAGGGCGCAGCGCAGCCACATTACACTTTCGGCTATAGAGCGTCACTGCGAAGTATTCGCATGGCTTTGCGAGGAGCAAAAAAAAGATCGGACGTTTATCGAGAGCGCTGCTGCGCGAAATATGGGGGTTTTGCGCTTTGTCGACACGGATTTAACGCATGATCGCCACCTGTTTGCCCAACTCGTGCAAACCAATGGATTGACGTTAGCATTTGCTGCAGAACCGCTCAAGCATGATTGGGAAATCGCACTGAGTGCGCTCGTGCAAAACCCCAGGGCTTTGGAATACGTCAGCCAAGACTTGCGCGGGAATCGCGCCTTCATCCTCAGCGCGCTTCGCGGGTCCTCCAATTCGATCGCCTCAATGGAACTTTGGAATCACCTTTCTGAGGAGTTGCGTGGAGACCAAGAGATCACAAACCTCGTTTGGGGCGATCTGCCCGCATTCTCCTTCGACGCCGATTTTTGATCATTTTTCTCAAAACCGAAGTGATGAAGCCATGATTGCGGCTGGAACGGTATTGCTTGACAAGCGCTTTCCAAGCACTTAAATGCACACCCAAAAGAGAAAAGAGTTAGATGCAAATCGCGCTGGCCGATTTAGAAGTCAATCAGTACCTGTGGGGGATTGGGGAGTGCGTCGAGGGCATTGAATGCGCGAATACCGGAGATATGATCGTCGCAGGGAGAGAATTCAAGGATACTTTCCCCATACATTGTCTACCCTCTGCTACGCGGTTTTTACAATTGATGAAACGGATTCGCGATGTCGCGATTCTAGCGCCTTCGACCCAGCATTCTCTACAAGGACCTTTGGGATCCTTTGAGCGACTTTACGCGGATCCATCGCGCGTATTTACGCCCGTAAACGTACAGAATTTGCGGGAACTCGTCATCGCGAGTATCGATGAGATCGCCAAAAGACTGCTCAGCACTGCTCAAGGGTTAACGCCCGAATATTTCCTAGATGCAAAGATTCAACGATTGCATGTGGGGCTTGCGCATAAGATCTCTTCTTTGGGATGTGCGCATTTGAGAAATCCCCGCGTTACCGTGATGGAGGATTTGCCGATCATGGAGAGGCTTGTGGGGGAACTACCCTGCTTTTTCCATGAGTTCTGCCAGCTTTTGGGCAAGAATAAAGCTTTGGTATTGATCGCTTTGGAACACAAGCGATGCGATTTAGGGGATGTCGATGAGCGTTTGTGGTGTGATCGAGAAGTGGTGTTGCACGCCGCGCGCATTCACACTTCTGCTTTGCAACGCGCAAGCCCCGCACTGCGATGAGATCCGCACCTCATCTTGTCGGCAATGTGGCATCGAGGGTGCGCGCTTTTAAATTGCGCGGATAGGACACTTTTGCGCGATGGAAATTTTATGTTGCGCGCGATTACTCTTGATCCTGGGGCCATTCGCTTTGCTGCAGAAGAGCTGCGAAAAGATTGCGCGTTTGGGCTCGCGGCAATTGCCATAGATGTCCAAACCGCCCTCTCAGTAGATGTGACGCTGTGGCGAGATCTCTCATTTTTACAAAGGGTTTTCTGGGAAACACCGAACGTCATTCGCCCTTTTATCAATCATATCGTAGATCAAGAACATCGACACTTTGGCATGCTCCTAGCGATTCGCTGCAACGCGGCGGTGTTTTTAAAACTCCCCTTGGAGGATCGGCGCGATCGCGACTTTGTACGAGATGCAGCGAACCAAAATATCGCCATCTTGTGCGATATCGGGGATGAGTTGAGAGGGGATCGGGAATTTATCTTAGATCGCGTGCAATGGAATGGCCTCGCGTTGCAGTTTGCCAATGGCGTTCTTCGAGGCGATTGGGAGATCGCGACCCTTGCTGTTGTACACAATGCCGAGGCGATGCAATTCGTCGCTGAACCTTTAAAAAGCAATAAGAATTTTGCCACTTCAGTGTTGACGTTCACGGAAAAAGCGACGGCTAAAATGCAAATTTGGCGCCACCTTCCCCCCCATTTGGGCGCAGATGAGGAGATTTTTCAAGGGGTTTGGGGCAGCGATTACCCCCTTGAATGTGGCGCGACTGCCTCTATTTGAATGGCGCCCATCGCCTAGCGTATCGCAAGGGGAGTGAAGGTCTTTAGTCCTTACGGTACATATAGATTTATTGAGGAACGTTTCTGCGGCGCAACTCATAGGCATTCGATATCGCCCTGAGCAAAAGCGATGAGGTGTGGGAAGTGTTGTTGTAGGCGCGATTTTCCGCTCTAGGTGGCGTGAGCCTTTGAAAGCGCGAGCGCGCACGTGGCTGCTCCTGCAAGCCTTCTTCGATGGATTCGGCTGGGGAATCTGTTGGGGCGGCATGCGCGTTGCGCTCTGGCAAAATCATTTGCATGAGTAGTGTCTCGTCCATTTTGAGCACGCAAAGATGGCGTTCACTTTGCCGTTGAATTCTTCCAGTGAGGATATCCCACGCCAAAAGAGCCTCTTCGTAGCTTCTGTAGCCAAATATTGTGGAGTGGATGTGTCTGCGCTCTACAGTGGAGATCGTCAAGTTATACATTAGAGCTCTTTAGAGTGGATGACGTACAGGGGGGCGGGCAAGAAGGGCGCAAAGAGATCTTCTGCAAAGCTAGCAGTGTTTTTGGTGGTGAGGAGCGGACTGCACACCATATTCGCATTTTACGCGAAGAAGATTTGCTTGAAAGTGCGTGCGCAATTTCTGATTCACCAGCTGGACCATGAGCGGCCGGGGGGAGTTGCACCCCCGCGGCTAGACTGCAGAGGGCGACTTCGATCGCGACAAATCAGCGGCGATTGCGCCCCATCTCTACCTATGATGCGCATTGGGCCTTGCACAGACGAGTTTCGAGAGGAGGTAGCGTAAGGGCGTGGATTATCGTTTCCCCGCGATGCATTTTGAATACGACTGCGTTCACTGCTGAGCATATAGGATTGATCAGTGCCCTCTAATTGCGGAAATACTACTTCGAGAAGTAGAGCGTCTTCACGCATCAATCGACAAATACGCCTTTGTGTGGAAGTCTGAGCCTGAACGTTTAAACATTGGTAATTCAAAATGGCATCGTGATAGCTCCCATACGCATAGTGGTGCAAAGGAGCATCAGGCTGGTCCACGAGGTGAAGAGTCAATCGATACATTTTGTTGGTATAGGCATACCATGCAATTTGGCCAAGCACATATGGAACTAATTTTAACTTCCCCCTTTTCTACTAAGCTAATTAAACGCTTTAGAGTGCATTTCAAAATACTTTAGAGGGCACGCGATGAGCAGTAAAGGTTTGGTGAAAGGAAATGCGGCAAAAGGTGCTTCATGCTATGTAAGTTTTTACAAGTAGATGCGTCTGCTATGATCTTCCCACGCCTATGAGGAAATAATGAG
>CAXTAX010000030.1:0-286 GCA_964241995.1 uncultured bacterium
GGCTCAGGGCCCTCTTAGCTGCGGGAATTGAGGGGGTATGGATCAGCGCATCGCCAAGGGGAGAGGAGGAACTTCCGCAACGTGCAGCTTGGTCGAGGTGGCCAACGCTCAACTCGTGGCTTTCGAGCAACGCCTCGCGCAACACCTAATATCATCTAGATCTCATCCAGTTTAATCAACGCTCATTGCAACCTCGCCCGCGCAGAGTGGGCCCATCCTGGCGCCAGGGTGGAGGGAGAAAAATGGATACAGTGTGGAGGGCAGTTCTACGCGCTCTCAAAAGTTG
>CAXTAX010000030.1:296-7199 GCA_964241995.1 uncultured bacterium
AGGCGCGCGTGAGCATGCGCACAGAATTTGACAGATGCGGTCAGCGATTGCCTTGATCGGGTTTCGGCCCCGCTTTGTCTTCAGAGCCATGCTTGGGCGTGGGGATGCATTTGGCGAGGTTTCAGCGATTGCATGCATCGACATCTCCTCAACCCTTTCGGGGCTCGTCTTGTGCTCCTGGGCGCCTAAAGAGGTTTGCTTGGCGCGCAATTGCCATGAAAATGACAGCTCCTCAGGGACAAGAGAGGATTGAGAAGAGGACGCGATGGGAATCATGGCAACAGCTCATCGGGCAGTGGGTTCATTTTTCGGGCTTTACGAGCTTTGAAGGGGGCACAAGTTCACTGTAGCTGAGCGCCTCTTACCGCTCCACGCTCGGTGTGTGGGGTTTGCCATGTGAGCATGGGTCCGTAATCGATTTGACGGAGGAAGAGTCCCCGCGCTGGAGCCGCTGGAGCTGCAAGCGTGCGGTTTTTTGTCTCGAGAAGTTGCGCGATGCTTTGAGCAGCGCGTTGACCCCGCGCCACTTCAAGCAAGAGGCCCACGCAGTTGCGCACCATCTTGTAGAGAAAGCCATCACCCTCAAAGGTCAGCTGGACGCCGCCCGCAATTGCGCAAATTTCGCTTCGAAAGAGGGTGCGGACGGTGCTATTGACGCGGCTACCCCGATTGCACAGGGCGTTGAAATCGCGTGTGCCGACGAGTTGGGCGGCGCCAAGGCGCATCGCTTGAAGATCGAGGGGCGGCACGCGCACGCAGTAAAGGCGATCAAAGGGGAGCACCTCATCGGTGGTCTGGAGAAAGTAGTCGTAGATCTTACTCAGCGCGCTTCGCTGCGCGTGCGCATCGAATGCGACGGGCCGCAATTCCAAGATGCGAATTTCGGGGGGGAGCACCCCATTCAATCCCCTGTGCAGGCGTTGGAGATCGGCATCTTCGGGCACGTCGCAGTGAAAAACCTGGCCTTGCGCATGCACACCGGCATCGGTGCGGCTGGCGCCGACAATTTTTATCGCTTGCTTGAGGAGAACTTCTAGAGCTCTCTCGATGTGGTGCTGCACGGTGATCGTGTTGGTCTGCACTTGCCAACCCCCGAAGGGAGTTCCATCGTAGGCGGTTAATGCGAAGATGCGCATTTGCTCCTCGCGGAATGTGGGCGCGATCGATTGAAACGCTTGGTTGAGTAGGGGGTCGTGAAGCCAAAGGCAAATGCCTTAAATGGCGTAAGGGTCTTGGATGGTACCAGCGCACTTAGGCAGACGCGGAAATCTTGCTCAGTTCCCAAAAGTACAGGAAATGGCCAAGAGCAGTTGCGCAATGCCATTTTATCAAGGCGCTAAGACGCCGAAGACAAATGCAGCGCACCTTGAGGTGGTGCCTGGAAAACGTGCAGAGATCAACCTGCCCGAGCGCGATTCGGGATGAGGCGGTCCGCCTTTTTCCGAATCGCGCAGTGCAAGTTGAGACGATCTCTAACGCCCCATCAACTCGTGATGTGCTTGGAGACTTTGCGGCTCATTTCGAACATGTCGACTTCGGTTGTGGTTCCCAAGACCTTGGACAATTTTTCATCCGGTTTGATCATGCGCTTTTTGGTCTCGTGTTGCAGATTGTGCTTTTTGATGTATTCCCAAAGCTTTTTTGTGATTTGGCTTCTCGGATAGGGGCCCGTACCAACCACGGCTTGAAGCTCGCGACTGATTTGTACCGGCTTCATAAGCGCCTGAATTTTTTTCTTGGGATTCTTCGGATCGTTGTCCATTGGTTCCTCCGGGCTTAAAGCCGCCGTCAAGTTGAAGTTTGTGCATTTTGCATGGGTTTCATGTGGTTGACCACGTCCCAATTGCAGTAGGCAAAAAGCCTAGTGTTAAAAAAGCAAATCGATGAAATACAAGAAATTGAGGGACGCGTCAAACGAATTCATCTTTTCACCCCAGGTCTTCGACCTTTTCCACGCGGCTAGTGCCATGACCATCGATCTTTCCCACTTGCAACTAGCGAGCAGTATGCTCCAACACTGCCCCATGGTCTCGCTTGAAGATGCGCAAGGGGAGCGTGCAGAAACATGGAGTGCAAAGCGCGAGTATTTACTCCAGTTGCCGCAGTTGCGGGCATGGGCACGCACCAAGCACTGGGTTTTGCAAATACTCGACGCCTTAACTCCCCGCGAGCAAGTTTGCGCGTTGAGCCTCATCGCGATTTGCCAAGAGCACCTCCTCGAGGTCGATCCCCAAAAAATAGCTGACGGAGAGGAAAAGTGGCGAGCTTTTCTTGACTGTCTGGCGCAAACGGAGTCATTTTACTCCGATATCGGGGGAATCATCGGGTATCACGTGCGTATCTTGGAGCTATTGACTCGCCCCGAGACCACTTCGGAGGTGCGCTTTGACCCCCCTCCTGCATTCGATTGGTCCAATCGAAGCTGCGAAATCGATGATGTGGTCCTGCATGGATTGCAGATGTGGAGTCAAACCGCCCTCATTATTCCGGCCGGTGGGGCAGGGGATCGCCTCGATTTGCGCGACGCGTTGACGCATTTGCCCTTACCCGCCGCATTTTTGGAGCTCGACGGCGTTTCGATGCTCGAGGGAATTTTGCGCGATGTGCGCGGGGTGGAGTATCTTGCGCAAAAAGCGACCGGACGCCCAGTCGAAACACCTATTGCGATCATGACGTCCACCGAGAAGGACAATCACGCCCAAATCGCCCAATTTCTCGAACAGCATCGTTATTTTGGCAGATCGCCCGAGAGCATTCGCCTCTTTTGCCAGCATTCCGTGCCAGTAGTTGCTGAAGACGGGCAATGGGTCAGCCTAAATCCCCTCCAATTGTCGACAAAGCCAGGGGGACACGGAGTCCTGTGGAGACTGGCGCGCAACTGTGGAATTTTCGAGTGGTTGAAAGGAAAAGGGTGCGAAAAGGCGATTGTTCGGCAAATCAACAATCCCGTTGCGGGTAGTGATGTGGGCTTGCTCGCCTTGTCGGGATTTGGCTGGAAATTGGACAAACCGCTGGGTTTTGCCTGTTGCGAGCACAAAGCGGGAATGGCCGAAGGGGTCAATGCCGTCGTCGAAAGACGAGTTGCTGACGCTCAAGGCTATACCTACGCGATCGAGAATATCGAATACAGCGACCTTCCCAAGGAATTGGAGGGGGCAAATGCATCGGAGCGCTCCTTTTTGGCGAATGTCAACTTGCTCTTTGTCGACCTCCCGACGATGAATGCTTTGAGTGTTTCGCGCCCCTTGCCGGGCTTGATGGTCAACTTCAAGGCCCAAATCGCCTCAAATGCGGAAAGTGGGCAGTCCATGCATGCGGGACGGCTTGAATCGACGCTGCAGAATATTGCGCAGTACCTCACGCATTTCGAAGAGAGTCGGCATGAAAGCTGGCAACCCGATCAGCTTCCGCAATTCGCTACATCTGGCGAAAGGCTCAAATCCCTTTCTGCTGCCAAGCGATCTCCTACGGGCACCGCAACGATTGAGACCCCTCTTACGGCCTATTTAGACATGCAGCAGGGACTGCGCGCTCTGATCCACAGTTGTGGGTTTGACTTGCCTGTACCGAGCAGCGCACCCCCGAGCGTCGTGATCGCTTTGCACCCCGCTCTTGGCCCCGATCATGCGATCATTCGGCAAAAGCTCGTCGCGGGAAGCCTTGGAGAGAACTCCGAGCTGCGCCTGGACATCGCGAACATCGATTGCCGCGATCTGCATCTTCACGGCAGCTTGATCGTCGAGTCTCGTCCCAAACGGCGCAGAGCGCATGCGGTGACGGAAATCCCCACTCGGGATCTCGAGGGCAGCTGCACACTGCATCGCTTACGCGTCGAAAATGGGGGAATCCCCCCGTTGACGGATAGCGATTTTTGGCGAGCGCCCCCCAAGCGCACCGAAGCGCTGCACATCGTCTTGCATGGCGAGAGCGAGTTTATCGCTCGAGATCTCACGATTTGTGGGCCCCACCGCATCGAAGTGCCCTCAGGGCACAGCATCACAGCGAAAATGGTGGAGGGCAGACTGCTATTTGAGATGCGCCCACTCCAAGGGAAAATTCGATTTTGGAACTATCATTGGATCTCTAGTCAGTGCGTTCTCGAGCGACGGGGCCCCGAAGAAGAGACGACGCGGCGCGCTCTTCGCGCGCCCGAAAAAGCCCCTCAACCTCAAGGGGAAGAGCTCTTGGCGCGCTCAGGCACCGTGGGGGAAATCCCCGCGCTCCGCAGAACGTAAGATCTAATCGCCGTTGGGAGCACCATGCGGGTGAGCACTTCTCCCTTTGCCAGTATTTTGCGTTTTACTCATAGTGCTTACTGTGCATACCCAGCGTCTAAGCCAGCAACTACACCGTTGGGTTCTTCCGCACTCAAAACTACGCTCACCATTTTGGTTTTCCGTGACGCACGAAGAGGCTCAGCAGCAACTCACCGATCTACGACGCAGATTGACGCAGATGTGGGGGTATCTTTGACTTAGAGCGCAAAAACTCAGAGCTACGCAGTCTCCAAGAGGAGATGTCTGCTCCCGATTACTGGAATGATTCGGAGCGCGCGCAAGAGGGAGGACGCCGGGCTAGCGAACTCAAGGCGTGGATCGAGCCCTATAACAAGCTCCACGGCAGGGTAGAGGTCGCCGAAGCACTCCTGTCCGATGCGATTGCAATTCAAGACGTAGATCTGGTCGCGCAGATCTGCAAAGAGCTGGAGGAAATTGCGCCGGAGCTAGAGGAACTTGAGTTGCGGCGCTTACTCGCCGATCCTCTCGATGTGAAGGATTGCTTTTTGGCGATCAACGCAGGAGCTGGAGGTACGGAGAGCTGCGATTGGGTCGATATTTTGGCCAGAATGTACTCTCGCTGGGCGAGTAGGCGCAAGTGGAGCGTGCCGCTGATCGACCGCGTCGAAGGGGACAGCGCGGGGAGCAAGAGCGTCACGTTTCGCTTCACTGGGCCCTTTGCATTTGGCTGCGCCAGAGCCGAGATTGGAGTGCATCGGCTCGTGCGCATTTCCCCCTTCGATGCGAATCAACGGCGCCACACGAGCTTTGCGTCTGTCGATGTGACTCCGGGGATCGATGAGGAAGTGGAGGGGGAGCTCAAGCCAGATGATCTGCGCATCGACACGTACCGCGCTTCGGGAGCTGGCGGGCAGCACGTCAACAAAACGGACTCCGCCGTGCGCATTACCCACGAAAAGTACAAAATTTCGGTCGCTTGCCAAAGTCAGCGCAGCCAGCTGCAAAACAAAGAGACGTGCCTAAAGCTCCTCAAGGCGAAGGTCTACGCCATACTGCAAGCGGAAAGAGCGCGCGCTTTGCAGGAATTGTCGCCCGAAAAGCGCGAAATCACCTGGGGCAGTCAAATTCGCAGTTACGTCTTTCAACCCTACACGCTCATCAAAGATATGCGCACGCGCCACGAGATTGGAAATATTCAAGCTGTTTTGGATGGGGATATAGACCCCTTCATCTACGCCTATCTCAAACTCAAAAGGGGGGAGGCGACCAAATCGTGATAAACCAACCCGGTGATTTGCATTTGCGCCCGACGAGAATGGAAGATGCCCTCGAGCTCAAAGCCTGGCTATTGGATCCAGAGGCAGCGGCCTATTTCCCTATGCTCGAGCCCGCGGAAATCGAAGATGCGACCAATCGCTGGGTCGGTTTTTGTCGCTATCGCTGCAGCTTGACCGCGGTGCTCGACGATGTGCCCGTCGGCCTGTGCACGCTCTACCTGCAGCCCTACCGCAAATTGATGCATCAAAGCGAATTTGGTATTATCGTCGCTCCCAAATTGCGCGGTCGCGGCATCGGCTCGAAACTTTTGCACGGCATCATCGAATTGGCCAAACGGGATTTTGCCATCGAACTGCTTCACCTACAGGTCTACGCGGGCAATCCCGCCATTCGCCTCTACACGCGCTGGGGATTTCAAGAGTTCGGGCGCCAAGCGCACTGGATCAAAGAGCCCTCGGGGGCGTATCAGGCGCGTATTTTTATGGAAAGAGGCATTTGACGCGGGGCATTTGGCCCTAGCGTTGCGAGGTGATGATGTTCCCACAGGTTCCAAGTGTCGAAGAGGGCGCGCTCATGTTGGAGGTGCTCACTAAATTTTTGCGCCGCTCGGTACTCGTAGCCTTTGAGGATAATCCGCTGCGTATCGTCAATGTGCGTCGCAAAAATCCCATCGTCGAGTTATCGCTGCATCGCCATTTCCTCTTTGCTCCTCGCGAGGTGCTCTGCGCTTTAGCCGACTATGTGCTTGGGCGTCGCCAAGCGGCCGCTAGGTTGAAAGCCTACATCTACTCTACCGCTGCGCGCTTGCCGTGTAGCGAGGAGGGCGAGCTAAATGATCAAGGCTCCCACCACAACCTTTCGAACCTCTACTCCAAAATGCACGAGCAGTACTTTGCGCACGCTGATCGATGCCGAGTCACGTGGTTTGCAAAGCTCCGCAATCATCCCCAGCGATCCATTACCCTTGGTCTTTACGATGCGACACGCCAGCTGATCAAAGTGCACTGCCTACTCGATCGTCCTGAGGTGCCCGCCCTTTTTGTAGAATTTGTGCTCTACCACGAATTTCTTCACAGCCGCTGCGCTCCGAGTATCGATGAGCGCGAGCGGTTGCGGGTGCATACTAGTGAGTTTAAGCGAGCCGAAAAGCGCTTTTTGGGGTATGCGGAATGTATGCACTGGCGGCGCGAGCACCTTTGGGCACTGGTGAAGTCGGCCGCCGCAGCGCACAGGCCTTCATGCAAATCGCCTCGCCAACTCTCCAAACAATGAGCTTTTCACCTGCGTGCTGTGGAGACTTTTTTTCTAAGGTGTGCTAGTTTTTTGGAAAATTGGTGAACTTACTATGGCAGTCCCTAGAAATCGGCATTCAAATGCGCGCAAAAAC
>CAXTAX010000031.1:0-1028 GCA_964241995.1 uncultured bacterium
GATAACGCAGGCCATAGCCCATGGCGGGATAGCGGAGGGTGGCGAGGGAATCGAGCAGGCAGGATGCGAGACGGCCAAGTCCTCCGTTGCCGAGGGCGGGGTCGGGTTCAATGTGCAATAGGTCGCGCTCGCTGCGCCCGAGCCGCTCGAGAATCTTATTGACTAGGGGACGCTCACCGAGATTGATCGCGCAGTTGACGCCGAGTCTTCCGGGCAGAAATTCCATGGAGAAGTAGTAGAGAATACGCGAGCGGTCCCGCTCGATGGTGCGCCAAGTTGCGAGCCAGTCAATCATGATCTCTTCGCGCAGGGCGTAACTCACCGCGCGGTATAGCTCGTGAGGTGTCGCCCCTTCGCAAGTGCACCCCATTTGATTGATCAAGTAGTGCTTGGCCTTGCGGCTCAGTATGGGAGCGAGCTCTTCGTGCGATAGGGGCAACTTGGTCATCTTGTCTCTTGAGTAGAGCGTTTACTCCCCCATAGCAAATGTGGGGAAAAACGCAAATGTAAACTCAATGAGTGGGCATTGAAGGTGTATCTTTGAGATAGGCCAAGGGTACACCTCAAACTGCCTGCGAGAGCAAATGGCTAGAGGGGGAACTACCCTGCGATGTGCCACAAAGAGCCAACCCTAGGGTATAGAAGTCTCACGGACTTCTTAACAGATGGAAATGCAAGAAATGCTCTTTGAATCTTAAAACCCCAGTACAAACTCTTTAGTCACCCGTGGAATAAATAAAACGCAAAGAGCCCAGAACCTAGTGATTGCCCTCACAATCAATGGATACTAGACGGATACTAGGCACCGAGAGTTTGCAGATGCCTTTGAGGGAGATGCGATGGAGGGGAGTTCAATCGATGTACTTTCGAGTCGCCTCATCCAACTCACATGCTTTAACTCTGGCAAAATTTACATATGAATTTTGGTTTGCCGGTCTTTGAATGAGCCTTTTTTGCAAATGTCATGGCTTGAGCTTCGAGGGCACAACATACGGTTCTTCTCATCAGCAAAACAGGATTGGAATGGT
>CAXTAX010000031.1:1038-6964 GCA_964241995.1 uncultured bacterium
GAATGGTATCAATGATAGCGCTGCAGTACATTTTTTACGACTTAAATGGCACTATCGATGAGTCGGCAGTTTTCTTAAGAAGAAAACGGTACACATGCCTGCATATTTTTTTGACTTTTTTGCAGGGCTTTTCCAACATAAAGCCTAAGATTTTTTCAATCAGCTTAAATAAGGTAAGTTTATGTCACTCGAAGCAGTTAAGTCTCAATCCTTCAACCTGCTGGTAGAGCCCTCGCGCTTCAGCAAGGATGAATTTCAGCAGACCATCAGAACACTAAATTTTGCCGATCTGGGCAAGCTCGACAAGTTTATTCAAGAGTGTAGCTGTACTGTTTTGCGCGAAATTGGCCGGCGCCATAAATCCTGCTCCCGCAAAGCTATGGCTAAAGAGCTATTTTTACCCTGCGTCAAATTGGTCGCAGGCTATGGTCTATCCACTGGAAGCTTGCTCGGGGCTCAGTATCAGTCCGGTTCTATCCTGCTCTCCGGAACGTTGTACGTAGTCAGTGGGATTGGTTACTATAAAAGTTGGTATCTGGTGGACTATGTGTGGCAAATCTTCATGAAGCCCGTCCAAAATGCCACGAAGCTAGGGTTTGATCGAATCTTAAGCCCATTAGTGCAACTAGAGATGAGCGGTATCATCGCTTTAGAAGTGGTAAGGCGGCAAGAAGTCGAGCGCGTCGAAAATGAAAGCGCGGCAATCAGCATTCGCGATCAAAGCGCGCTATCTCAGAGAAGCCTCACGCAAAACCGCGATGCGGAGAACATGGCGTTGAAAAGTGTCAATGCGGAACAAAGTCGCACGATTCAGACGCAAGCGGAGAAACTGCAAGAGCAGGGGCGCACGATTCAAACGCAAGCGGGGGAAATAAACGAGCTCAGGCAAATCGTTGGAGGCCTTATGGAGAGATTAATACATCTAGAAGCGCAGCAATTGCCCGTAGCGTAAGTAGGAGAAATGCCATGGCTTTTAGCGCAATTCCCGCTCTTGCGGGGGCAATCACCCTCGCAAAACTGAACTATTTGACATTCGACTTCAAGCAGCAAGCATGGGAGTGCCATCGCAAGATGCACGATCAGTGGCGCATGTTCCATATAGCTTTTTGCTGCAAGCACATGCTCGAGGATCCCCGCTTCGGCAAAGAGGTGCGAGATCGCAAGGAGCTCTCCGACAGGTATTTTTCCCTCCACAGCGAGAGAAATTCCTGCACGAGGGAGCTCTTCTCCCTCCAAAATGACCTTTCCGTCAGCTCTTTATTTTCTTTTTGCGGTGGAGGGCGCGCGCGCATCAGAAAGTGCTCCTTGCTAAAGATGCGCCACAGCGCATTGAGTCGGGAGATTGCCTCGCTCTTTTTGCAAGGGCAGCCTCAGCGCATAACAGGATCTACCCTCTCCGATCAAAAGAGCCTTGCAAAAAGGGACGCCTCGCCCCCCACCAAGATTCCCTTTCTCGCCGAGTGCGCAGCGAGTTGGTTGCTAGCGCATCCCAAAGAATATTGCAAAGACAGCTTTCGCGAGCTCATCAGCTCGCTTGATTGCGAGCAGCTCGACAGGCTCCATGCGCAGGTGCGCCATGTCTGCGCGGAAACTACGGAGAAGGTCGCGCTGTTGGCCATCGCGAAACGCGAGACGTTCATGCGGGGAGTTGCGCTCCTGCAAAATGGGTTTGTCTGCGCTTTCGATTTGGGCTTCGTGTGTTACTTAGCCAGCAATTGCATGGGAAAATGGACGGCGTATTCCAAGATGTTGCTCGTTGCGAGCAAGTATTTTGGCGGCGCCAGCTTTTTCGCAGCGCTCTGCATGAGTCTGGCGGTGCGCATCGCCAGTAAGCGTTTTGCGCAAGAAGCGGAAACGGTTCAAGAGATCTTGAATGTGCAAAGCGCGATGCGGGAGGTGATTGGTGCGCAAATATTGCAGTGCTTGAAGGAAATACTCCAAAACCTTGCCTGGACTCGTAGGCGTCAAGATGAGGAGCTCGACCAATTAGACCGCAGAAGACATCAACAAAAAAAAGAATTTAAAGCTTTGACCAAAGAGAGGGTGCAGTTAGCGGGTGTGATTCAAACGCAAGTGGGGGAACTGCAAGAGCAGGGGCGCACGATTCAAATGCAAGCGGGGGAACTAAACGAGCTCAGGCAAATCGTTGGAGGCCTTATGGAGAGATTAATACATCTAGAAGCGCAGCAATTGCCCGTAGCGTAAGTAGGAGAAATGCCATGGCTTTTAGCGCAATTCCCGCTCTTGCGGGGGCAATCACCCTCGCAAAACTGAACTATTTGACATTCGACTTCAAGCAGCAAGCATGGGAGTGCCATCGCAAGATGCACGATCAGTGGCGCATGTTGCATAAAACAGCAGGCCTTCCCGTACATGAGCGTCGATACCACTAATGCTCCAAATGACTTGACTCATCACGATGTGCTCTTAGTCTACTTCGCTAAGATGATGAAAAGATATCCATCTTCCACGGTGCACATTGAAACAAATCGACCCCTAGTTGTCAGAGGCTTGCAACGCATTCTAATTGGAAACACTCAAAGGAACGGGATCTTCTTTATAACCGACTCCATCGCGTTCGACGACTGAATAGACCCACTTCTCGTCGTTTTCGCGCATCATGCGATCAAAGACGAGGAGAATGCCCCGCCAACCAAAGCGGCGCATCGCGCCGCGGGCATAGGTAGAACTGACAGGGGCAAAATGGCTGCGCGGCCCATCGGCTGGGGAGATGTAGCGCTGATGCACGTCGATCAGGCCGAAGAGAGAGCTTTGCCACGCCCCACTTTCTCGTTTGGGCTGAGCGGTATTGGCGAGATCTTCCGACGCGCAGCGCGCCAAAGATGCCAGAGGAGACCTCGAAGAGGTGTGTGCCCTCGTCGCCAAGGGGTGAAGGACTCCTACAGCGAGGGCAAGATGGCGAAGCAGGCGCCACGAGCTCTGAAAAAAAGGCTCAAAAGCCAAATTTTATGAGCTGCGCTTTGCGCGCTCCCCCCTCTTGAAGAATTTTATCGCCGATCGGATCGAACTGGCGGCGATTGTACTCCTCAGCGGCGAGCTTCACCCCTTGAATACCACCGAAGTACCAGCCGAGCTCAAAAGATAGGGCGATCAGGCCAAGCGCCGTGTCCCCTTTGTGTAAAGAGCGCCATGCCGCAGCTCCAAAAAGGATGTTCAGGGCGAGGGAGGTGAGCGCTGTTTGACGTTGCCCTACGTACCAATATCCCGCTCCTGGAAGCAAGGCGTTGAGTCCCATAGCCCTTTTGGGGTCGCATGAGCGCGCGCGCACGCTGTGCATGAGGGGGCGCAAATGGGACAGCGCTTCATCGAAGTCAGCTCTGGCTTCAAGACCTGATAGATCTCGCGCTTGTACGAGCGAGCGCAGAGATACCAGCGCCGCGCGCTGTGGATCGATTTCCGCCAAAAGGCCCAGGGTCAAACGAGCTTGATCGCGCGTCTTGGGAGTTCCACGCGCGTAACTATCGCTGAGTACGACGAGGAGATCGCCATAGAAAGGAAATGCGCGTTCCACCTGGGTGAGCTCGCTCGTCTCAAAGGCGCTAATGGCATGAGCTGGTCGATTGGCGAAAAACTCGCAGAGCACCAGATTGTAGGCTAGCTGCTGGGTGATCCCTTTGTTTTCTCCCGGCGGGGCGAGGAGTTGGGCGCGCCGATAGCAGCGCAGCGCTTCATCCCATGTAAGGCGCCTAGCGAACTGATTGCCGAGGTAGGCTTCGATGCGCCAGGGGGGAGTGTCCGCTTCGCGCACTTGAGAGGAATCGGGACAAAGAGGTTGAAGATGGGCGAGCTGAGCGGGAGAGGTGATCAGGTCGGGGCAAGCTGGGGGGAACTTTGTCTGCAGACAGCCCGTCGCCAAAATGAGTAGTAGGCAGGCTTTCAGCGGAATACGCGTGAAGCGCCAATGTGATCGACGCGTCATGACTTGTGCGCGAGGTGCCCCAAGAGGAGCGTTCCATGCGCGGCAACGACCAAGGGGGCTTTGCCGTCAGCCCGCTGGAGCGAGTGCGGCATCACTTGGCGATTCACTGCGATCGAGAACTTTATAGAGCTCTTTTGCCACCTCTTTGGGCAACTTGAAGTCAGAGCGCAATTCGCTTTGCGTGCGCTCCATGAGGTCGCGCGCATCTTGATAGCTATCGATGATGTGGGGGCGAACGAAAATGAGGAGATTGCGCTTTTCATCACTGTTATTGGTATCTCCTACCAATTTACCCAGTAAGGGAATTCCCCCCAAGCAGGGAATCGAACTAAAGCTACGGCTGCGGGTGTGGTGGGATTGACCGCCGATCATGAGAAAGAACTTATCGGGTACATGCACGCGGGTCGTAGTCGTGCTCGTGTTGGCAATCGGTTTGAGGGCGTCATCTCCCGAATCGAGCGAAGCAGTTGTGCTGTAATCCTGATCGATTTGCAGCGTGACGACCTTATTGCCGCTGATTTGAGGCTGAATGCTAATCGAGGAGCCGATGTCCTGGGTGGTGAAGGTGCTCGTGATGACGCTTGCTGCCCCGGTGGCCTGTTGCGCGCCCATCGAGACCCGCACGCTTTGCCCTGTGAAGAATTTGCAAGGAGTATTGTCTTCGGTGACGATGCGCGGATTCATAATGATTTGCGTATCGCTGTCTTTTTGCAGCGCCTTGGTCAAAGCCCCTAGACTTAAGAAAATTTGCCCTTTGTGAATGAGCCTGTTTCCCAAAATGCCCGCCCCCAAACTACTTGCGGGAGTGCCAAATTGGGGCGATGTGGACGGACTGGTCTGCCCAAGACTTGTCGCTCCTGTCGCAAAACCAGTGCTCATGGAGTTGGAGAGATTAGAGCCATTGCCCTGCCGACCGATAGAGTAGGCGACATTGCTCTTGGTATTTCCCACAATCGCCCCCAGATCTACGCCGAAGGTCAAATTATTGTTGATCGTGGTGTCGATGATGAGCAGTTCGATGAAAACCTGCTTGACGGGAGTATCGAGCAAGGAGATCAGCGCTTTGAGCTTTTGAATGCTGGTGGGATTTCCCGAAAAGAGTAGGGAATTGGTCGATTCGATCCACTGCATCGTATCGATGGTGTAGGCGAGTTTGGCGTCATTGCTATCGCTCTCACCGATGGTTTTTCCCACCTGCTTGAGGGCGTTGAGGATCTCATCGCCTTGGTGGTACTGCAATTTGTGCAGGTGAAAATCGGGGTGGGCTTGATCTTGCAAGAGGAGATCGAGCTCGCTCCCCTCATTTTCAGAGCGCACATCGATCAACTCGAGAATGTGCAGCGTTTTTTTCATGGCGATCGGAGAGGCCACGATGAACAGGGAGTTGGTCATCGGATTGGGAATGAGCGACAGCTTTTCGTGGCCGACGAGCGGAGTGGCGATCTCCTGCACCATGGAGATCAACGCGCCCATGCTCAAATGGCGCACGTTGTAAATCTCCAACTGTACATCGCTTTCATCGGTGTCGATGTGCTCGATGAGCGCTTCGATGCGCTCTACATTGCCCCGAGTATCGACGACGATCAAGCGGCGCGACCCTTTGATGATTTCGATTTTAGTCAAATCGCCCGCGAGGTTATTCAGCGTTTCGTAAAGCGCGTCTGGACTTGCGAACTTGAGATTGAACACTTTGGTGATCACACCTGGCTGAGCTCTATCGGTGCGCATTTTTTCGCCAATCACGCGCGCTGTCTTGGCCATCGAACCGCTAGGGGTCACCAAAAAGGTCTCGCCATCTTCGTGCACGTCGAGCTTATTGATGCGCAGAATTTCGATGAAAATATTGAGGATGGTATCGATGCTTTCGGGTTCGTCGCTGATGTAGGTGACTTGGAAGTCCACATCGCTTTCGGTGTACACAAAATTGCGACCCGTGAGCTTGCTGATGTAGCGAATGAGCTCCCCTGCGCTGACGTTGTTGTAGCG